>DAIMFM010000012.1:0-21899 GCA_036724585.1 Burkholderiaceae bacterium
TTCCTGCGCGACCTTCACGAGCGCGGCCGCGCGGCGGCCGACCAGTGGCTGGCGAGCAGCCTGCGCCACGTCGGCCGGCGCTCGTCGGTCGACATCAGGCGTACCTTCCTGGACTGATGGATGCGGCCCGGCCCGGCCGATGGCGCCGGTGCGGCAACGGCCGCTGCGGGCCGGCGTCAGCGCCCCTTGAAGTCCGGCTGGCGCTTCTGCAAGAAAGCCTGCACGCCTTCCCGGAAGTCCTCGGTCTTGCTGGCGATGTCCTGCGAATCGGCTTCGAGCTCGAGCTGGTCGGCAAGGCTGTTGCCGCCGCTCGCATTGAGGGCCGCCTTGATCAGCGCGTACGCCCTGGTCGGCATCTTCGCAAGCCTCGACGCGAGCGCCTGCGCCTCGGTGGCGAGCCGCTCGTCCGGGTACACCTTCCAGACCATGCCCATCTCGCGCGCCTCCTCGGCCGGGATCTTGTCGGCCAGGAGCGCCAGCGCCCTGGCACGAGCGTCGCCCACCAGGCGGGGCAGGAACCATGTGCTGCCGGCGTCGGGGACCAGTCCGATACGGGAGAACGCCTGCAGGAAACTCGCGGATTGCGCCGCGAGGACGATGTCGCCCGCCAGCGCGATGCTCATGCCCGCTCCGGCCGCCACGCCGTTGACGGCCGTGATGATGGGCTTGGGCATGCTGCGCATGCCGACGATGGCCGGATGGTAGAGGGTGCGCAGCAACTGTCCCGAACTCATCTTCCGGTCCGGCGACCCGGACGAGTTGAGGTCGGCGCCCGCACAGAAGCCCCGGCCCGCGCCGGTGACCAGGACCGCCCGGATGGTTTCATCGCCGCCGGCCCGCTGGATCGCCTCGCCGTAGGCGGTGATCAGCTCCGGCGTGATCGCGTTGAGCACATCGGGGCGATTCAGCGTGATGCGGGCCACGCCGTCGACGGCTTCGTACAGGATGGGTTCACTCATGCGGATCTCCAGAACGCGTTTCGGGGTGGCGCGGCCGGCACCGAGGCTAGTGTCCGGGCGGCCAGGCGTCCCGCCCCGTGTCGGAATCGGGGACGCGCCAGGTCGATTGTAGCCGCGCCGTGCGCGAGCCGACGCCGGGTGGCAGGGCCGCGCGCAATGCCGCCACCAGGCGCGGTCCGTCCAGCGCTCGGGCGGCCAGTCCCGCGGCGTCGGGCTCCCGGTCCGAGCGTCGCGGCAGCATGCCGAGGCAGGGCACATCCGCCAGGACCTGCCGCATGCGCTCGATGGTGTCCGTCGCCAGGCCGCCACCTGAAGACCCGCCGCCAGCGCTTGCGCGGCGGCCTCGCTCGCGCGCATTTCCCCGTCGGGTGCCGGGCGCAGCGTCAGGACCAGGGGCAAGCGAAGCCGCGCGGCCAGCTGCTGTACGGTCATCCCGGGGCCGATGGGTGTGGCAAGGCCACCGGCACCTTGCATGACCACGATATCGGTCCAGGTCGCCAGGACCTGCAGCGTGTCCATCACGACCTCGGGATCGACGGTGACGCCGGCCAGGCGCACGGCCTCCGCGAGTGTGCTCGCCATCGGCAGGCAGTAGGGGCACAGCGCGGTGACCGGCCACGCGATGCTACCGGCCTGCGCCAGGCGCTGCAGCTGCGCGCTGGCCCAGTGGCCCGGTAGCCGACCGCTGCCCGAGACCAGCGGCGTCATCGCGGCGACGTTGAAGTGCTGTGTCCGCAGCGCATGGATGAGGGCAAGGCTGGCCAGGTGCTCGCCGTCGTCTTCGTGCAAGCCCGTGACGAAACAGGCGCTGGGTGCAGGCGATGGAGCGGTTCCCTGCGAGGGCGGATCGGACGGGGAACAGGGTCGTGTCACGGACATGACTGCCGCCTTCGTTACCCGGTCGAACGGTCGCCCGCGTCCGGAAGTCAGGTCAGTGCCGCGTTCGGCGACGCTTCGCCGACCAGGCGCAGCTTGCGCGACCGGCGAAGATATCGCTCGGCCTGAGGCCATAGCTCTGGCGGATCGAATGGCTGAAATGGGTGGAATCGGGGTATCCGATCTCCAGCGCCACCTGGGCCAGGTTCCGGTCCTGGTTGACGTAGTGCAACAGGCTGCGCGCCCGGCGCCAGGTGCGGAAGCTGCGGAACGGCACCCCGACTTCGGCCTTGAACAGGTGCAGGAAGCGCGAGAACGACAGGTTGACCAGGCGGGCGCATTCCTCGGCGCTGGCCGGCGCCGAGGGGTCCTGCTTGATCCGGTCCAGCACATGGGCGATGCGCTTGTCCAGCGCACGCGGTACCAGCGGCCGCCCGAAGAACATCGGGTCGAAATCGCAGGCCTGCAGGTCGAAGTCGCGACCTTTCCTCACCATTCGGGCGTGGCAGCCGCGCAGGTGCGCGGCAAAGCCGTGCGCATCGACCGAGCCGTTGCCCGTGGCGAACAGCGCCGGCAGGCGGGCCATGTCCACGGTCTCGGGTTCGATGTACAGCGCGGCGATATGGTGCGCCTCGCAAGCCACCTGGTGAGGCACATAGGGCTGGACGACGGCCACTTCGGTGGTGTGCCAGCCGCGACCCATGACGTTCACGTGGATCATGCTCTCGAGGGCGACGTAGACGACCATCGCCCCGCGTACATGCTCGGAGGGATTGCCGAGCAGCCCGGCGTAGAACACGCGATCGGCTGTGATCCACATCATGCGGTCGGCGCTGCTGCACGGCCTGAGTGGGTGCGCCAGACGGCTGGAACTCGCGAGGATCATCGACTGTCTCCTTGAGCTGCCAATGGTGCAGCGCACAGCGCGCCTGCTGCTCTGAAGGGGCGGCAGCTTCATCGCGCGCCATGGTGGGCGCGCTCGATCCAGCATAGCAGCGTCGGGCACTCCGTCTTGTGTTATCTCGCTATCGCGCGCGCGTGCGCATGCAGCCAGTGGACGCAAGACCCGCCCGGGGCACGGCGCCAGACTGTTGCGAGCGCCCGATACCAATCAGAGGAGAGAGACATGTCATCGTCCAGCACCAGCCCCGCCCGCCGCAGGATCTTCAAGGGGGCCGTGGCACTGGGGGTCGCCCCGGCCATCGTGGGCAGTGCCCGGGCCCAGGAGAAGGTCACCTGGAGATGCCAGTCGCATTACCCGGAAGCCTCCGCGTCGTTCCGGGGCTCCCAGGCCGTCATGGCCCGTGAGCTGGAAGAGCGCACGGGCGGCCGCTTCAAGATCGAACTGCTGGGCGCCGGAACCATCGCGAACGGCGCCGAGATCTACAACTCCGTACGGCGTGGAGTCATACCCATGGGATCGACGTTCCCCGGATTCAATCTCGGGGAATCGGAGCTGTTCGGCCTGTACTCGGGTGTGCCGGGCACGCTCCAGGAACCATGGCAGATGACGCACTGGGTGAAGAACCTCGGCCTCGAGGATGCGGTGAACGAGTCGATGGCGTCGAAGGGCGGGGTCTTCCGGGCCCATATGTCCTACCCGATGGAACTGTGCCTTAAGGAGCGGCTCGAGCCCGATACCAATCTCGGCGGACTGAAGGTCGCCTCCTTCGGCACCATCCTGAACTACCTCGACGGCGCCGGCTTTGCCGCGCAGTCCATCAGCGGCGGGGAGCTCTACCAGGCGCTCGCCACGGGCGTCCTGGACGGCGCCAACTGGGGAGCGGCACAGGGTCATCTGTCCATGAAGCTGTGGGAGGTCGCGCCGGTCCAGATGAAGCCGGCGCTGGCGATCGTCACCGATGTGTTCGTCATCAACAAGAAGGCGTTCGACGAGCTGCCCGACGACCTCAGGATCATCTTCGATGGCCTGCTCCAGGAGCGTTACCTGCGCCGGACGGCCGAGTACACCCTGGGCGAGGTGATTGCGATCAATACGGGCGTGGACAAGATGGGAGTCACCGTCCAGCGGTTC
This sequence comes from Burkholderiaceae bacterium, assembly GCA_036724585.1. GTDB lineage: Bacteria > Pseudomonadota > Gammaproteobacteria > Burkholderiales > Burkholderiaceae_E > JAMLIN01. Next base: position 3,871 of record DAIMFM010000012.1, read on the forward strand.
CCCGACGTCGTGATGGAGAAGTTCGCGGGCGCTTCCAGGAAGATCCTGGCCAGCGAGATGGAGAAGGGCCCACTGGCCAGGGAGCAGGGGGAAGTACTGAAGAAACTGCTCGGGCAGCTCGGATATGCTTGATATCGGCGGGTGAACAGCTCGATCGCCACGTTGCTTCGACAGGAGACACCACAGCATGAGCGCCGAAACCAAGCATGTCATGGACCTTGCCGAGTGGTTCGGCAGAAGGGTGGCCAGGGACCCGGACCGGCCGGCGCTGACGTGTGAAGGCGTGACCTGGACCTATTCGGAGCTGCGGGACCGAGTCGATCGGATGTCAGGCGTGCTGGCGGCCGGCGGCATACGGGCAGGCGACCGGGTAGGGCACCTCGGGTTCGATGATCCGCAGTTCTTCGTGATCATGTTCGCCGCCGCGCGACTCGGCGCCATCCTGGTCCCCTTCAACTTCCGGCTCAGTGCCGTGGAACTCGCCTTCTGCATCGAGGATTCCGGTACGCATACGCTCATCGTGGGGCCGGAGCATATCGAGGCGATCGACAGCGTTCGTGACCAGCTCAGTTGCAAGCGCTTCATCCATCGATCGGCGAGCGCGCCGGGCTGGGAGTCCGCCATCGAGCTGATGGATGCTGTCGGTCCCGAGCAGGTTCCTGCGGCGGTCCGATCGTCGGCCGATGACGTGGCCCTGATCATGTACACCTCGGGGACCACCGGCAAGCCGAAGGGCGCCATGATGACGCATGGCAACTTCTGGACGGACAACCTGAACGAGATCATCACCTTCGGGCTTACCGCCGACGACGTGACCTTGAGCTTTGCACCCCTGTATCACGTCGGTGGCCTGCTGTGCACCACGTTGGCTACGCTCATGCTCGGGGGCCATTTGATCCTGCAGCGGGCGTTCGATCCGGGAAACGCAATCAGGGCGATCCAGGAGTCGCGGGTCACGGTCACGTTCGGTGTGCCGGCCATGCTGCTGTTCATCAGCCAGCATCCGGATTTCGAGAGCGCCGACCTGTCCAGCCTGCGGGTGGTTGCCGTCGGCGGGGCTCCGTTGCCCGAGCCCCTGCTGCGGCTTTACCTGGATCGTGGCATCCCGGCGGTCAGCGGCTACGGCCTGACCGAGACGGCCGCGATGGCGACTGCCATGCCTGCGGACCGGGTCATCGAGAAGCTGGGGTCCAGTGGGTCCGCGCCGCTGCTGACCGAGATCAAGCTGATCGACAGCGAGCTGAGAACGCTGGCCGTAGCAGGTGAATCCGGGGAGATCTGCGTACGAGGCGGCAATGTCACCAAGGGGTACTGGAACCGTCCCGACGAGACCCGGGAAGCGTTCACCAGTGACGGCTGGTTCCGAACCGGGGATATCGGGTACATGGATTCCGACGGCTTCCTGTACGTCCAGGACCGGCTCAAGGACATGGTCATCACGGGCGGCGAGAACGTTTATCCCGCCGAGGTGGAGAGCGTGCTCTACGATCATCCCGACATCGCCGAAGTGGCCGTGATCGGGGCTCCGGACGAGCGCTGGGGTGAACGCGTGGTCGCGGTGGTGGCAACCAAGGCGGGGCGAAGCATCACGCTGGAGTCCTTGCGAAGCTTTGCCGAAGGCAGGCTGGCGCGATACAAGCTTCCCAGCGAACTTCGCCTGGTCGATGCACTGCCACGCAACCCGACCGGCAAGGTCCTGAAACAGGAACTGCGCAAGGGATAGTCAGCCCGGCGGCGCCCGCCCGCGCTGGACGACCCGACTCATGCGGCACCGTGCTTCTTCAGCAGGTGCCTGCCCAGCGCCGCCAGGTGTACCTGGTCGGGGCCGTCTCCGATACGGATGAAGCGTGCATAGACATAGGCCGCCGCCAGGAAGGTGTCCTGCGACACACCGGCCGCGCCAAAGACCTGAATGGCGCGGTCGATCACGCGTGCGGCGGTTGTCGGCACCACGATCTTGGCCGCCGCGATGAGGTCGCGCGCGGCCTTGTTCCCTTCACGATCCATCCTGTCGGCCGCGCGCAGCGTCAGCAGCCGTGCCTGTTCGATATCGCAGAACGAGTGGGCAATGTCCTCGCGTACAGAGCCGTGCTCGCCCAGCGGCTTGCCGAAGGCGACGCGCGAGCTCGCGCGCTGGCACATCAGCTCCAGCGCACGCTGCGCACAGCCCACCAGTCGCATGCAGTGGTGGATCCGGCCCGGGCCGAGCCGACCCTGGGCAATCTCGAAGCCGCGACCTTCGCCCAGCAGGATGTTCGAGGCCGGCACGCGCACGTTGTCATAGCGCACCTCGGGGTGCCCACCGGGACGGTCTTCGTAGCCGAACGCATGCAGGTTGCGCACGATGCGCACCCCGGGCGTATCGATGGGCACCAGGATCATCGACTGCTGCTTGTGCTTGTCGGGATGGTCGGGTGCGGTCTTGCCCATCACGATCAGCAGCTTGCAGGCAGCGTTCAAGGCACCCGACGTGTACCACTTGCGGCCGTTGATTATGTACGCGTCGCCATCGCGGCGGATCTCGCACTGGATGTTCGTGGCATCGCTGGAGGCCACGGCGGGCTCGGTCATCGAGAAAGCCGAGCGGATCTCGCCCGCCAGCAGTGGTGCGAGCCACTGGCGCTGCTGCTCGGGGGTGCCGTCCAGCGACAGCACTTCCATGTTCCCGGTGTCCGGTGCCGAGCAGTTGAAGACCTCGCTGGCCCACATCACGCGCCCCATCAGCTCGGCCAACGGGGCGTACTCGAGATTGCCCAGGCCGGCACCGTGGTCGCCCGGCAGGAACAGGTTCCACAGCCCCTGTTCCCGTGCCTTGCGCTTGAGTTCCTGCAGCACGGCGGGGGCATGGCCAGGGTCGGCGGTCCGGAGCTGGCTTTCGTACAGGCTTTCGGCCGGATAGACATTGTCGTCCATGAACGCTGCGATCCGGCGCTGCAGGTCGAGGGCGCGTTCGCTGTGCTGGAAGTTCATGGACGGACCTCGGGTCAGTGCGTCATTGCGGGGCTTCGATCTCGGCGAGTACACGATGGGCGGCGACCTGGTCGCCGACGCTGACGGCGAGCGCACGTACTCGGCCTGCCACCGGCGCGACGTGCAGGTGTTCCATCTTCATCGCCTCCAGTGTCAGTATTGCCTGCCCGGCGTCGACGAGCTCGCCTTCCGCGACGAGTACCTCGACGACCCGGCCATTCATCGATGCGCGCAGCTTTCCGTCGCCGCTTTCGGCGCCCTGGCGTTCGGCAGCGCTGTACGTGAGGTCGAGTGCCGCGAACGGATGGCCGCCCAGGTGCAGGTACAGCTCGGTTGCGTCCCTGCGGAAGCGCACATGTTCGATGATCCCATCGATGCGCAGGCGCAGGCGATCGCCCTCCAGCTGCACGAGCTCCAGCGCGTGGGTCCGCCCGGCGACCGTGACCTCGAACCGGCACGGGCCGAGTTGCGCCAGGGATGCGCTCACGACGCTGCCGTCGAGCTCGAAACGCAGCCCGACCGGCAGGGTATGCGCCAGCCGCCGCTCGCTGTTTCGCAGGGCCGGATCGGTGCCGGTCTCGACCAGCAGCAGCGCTGCTACCGCGGCAGCCTGCCCGGCCAATGCCGGTTCGGTGGCCAGCAGGGCTTCGCGGTGCTTGGCGATGAAGGCCGTCGTCGCGCCGCCGGCGGCAAAGACGGGGTGCGCCAGGCAGCGCGACAGGAACGACTGGTTGGTCCCGATGCCCAGCGCAACGGTGTCCGCGAGCCCGCCCAGCAGGCGGCGGCGGGCTTCCTCCCGATCGCGCCCATGGGCGACCAGCTTGGCGACCATCGAATCGTAGTACGGGGATACCTCGGCGCCGGTGTACAGGGAATCCTCGATACGCAGGTTCCTCGAGGGGGCCCAGAGTGCCATGCGTCCGCTCTGCGGCATGAAGTCCTGCCCGGGATCCTCGGCGCACAGCCGAAGCTCGATCGCATGGCCATCGAAGCGGACCTCCTCCTGCGTGATCGGCAGCGGCTCGCCGGCGGCGATGCGAAGCTGCAGTTCGACGATATCCAGTCCGGTGATGGCCTCGGTGACCGGATGCTCGACCTGCAGGCGGGTGTTCATCTCCATGAAGAAGAAGTCGCCGCTCTCGTCGAGCAGGAACTCCAGCGTGCCGGCGCCCTCGTACCCGATCGCCCTGGCGGCCCTCACGGCGACCTTGCCCATGCGGTCCCGCAACTCGGCATCGACGACCGGCGAGGGGGCCTCCTCGATCAGCTTCTGGTGGCGACGCTGCACGGAGCAGTCGCGTTCGCCCAGGTGGATCGCATGGCCGTACCGATCGGCGAGGACCTGGATCTCGATATGGCGCGGTTCGATGATGGCGCGCTCGAGAATCACCTCGGGACTGCCGAAGGCGTGCTGGGCCTCGCTCTGTGCGCTTCTCAGCAATTCGGGAAACTCGTCGGCGCGCTGCACGAGCCGCATCCCGCGGCCGCCTCCGCCCGAGGTGGCCTTGATCATCAGCGGAAAGCCGATGCGCTCGGCTTCGCTCGCCAGCAGCGCCGCGTCCTGGGCCTCGCCCTGGTATCCGGGCACGCAGGGTACGCCGGCATCGGCCATGATTCGCTTGGCGCCCGCCTTGTGTCCCATGGCGGCGATCGCTTCCGGCGACGGGCCGATGAACACCAGGCCCGCCTCGAGGCAGGCGGCCGCGAATCGATCGTTCTCGGCCAGGAAACCGTAGCCGGGGTGAACCGCGTCGGCACCGGTGCGGCGGGCTGCGTCGATGATCGTGTCGATGCGCAGGTAGCTCTGTGCCGGCTGCGGTTCGCCGATGCAGACGGCCTGGTGGGCTTCCTGCACATGGCGGGCGTCGGCGTCAGCCGTCGAGTAGACGGCCACGGTGCGGTAGCCCAGGGCATGGGCGCTGCGCATGATCCGTCGCGCGATCTCGCCGCGATTGGCGACCAGCACCTTGCTGAAGGCGGGGGAGCTCAATGCCTGTCGGGAAACGTACCCATGTACTTCGTCAGGATCTGGAGCATCACTTCGTCGGCGCCTCCGCCGATCGAGGACAGGCGCATGTCGCGGAACAGGCGCGAGATGAGGCTGTCGTTCATGTAGCCCATTCCGCCCCAGAACTGCAGGCAGCCGGAGGAGACCTCGCGCGTCAGGCGCCCCGCCTTCAGTTTCGCCGACGTGGCCAGGCGGGTGGCGTCGCGGCCGGCGACCACTTCCTCGACGGCCTGCCAGCACAGCGCCCGCACGCAGTCGACCTCGGCCTGCATCTCGGCCAGCTTGAAGTTCACCCACTGGTTGTCGAGGATCGATCGGCCGAAGGCCTTGCGTTCGCGCGTGTAGTCGATCGTGATGTCGATCGCCCGCTGCGCGAAGCCGGTGGAGTTGAGGGCACCCCACAGTCGCTCGATCTGGAACTGCTCCATCTGGTAGATGAAGCCCTGGTTCTCCGCCCCGATGCGGTAGCGCTGCGGTACGCGAACCCCGTCGAAGAAGAGCTGCGCCGAGTCAGATGCAAGCATGCAGATCAAGCAGAGCATGCGTGCCACCGAGACTACGCTGGTCTTCATCGGCACGATGATCAACGACTTGTTCCGGTGCACGGGACCTTCGGAGGTATTGGCCAGCACACAGCACCAGTCGGCCTGTGCGCCGTTGGTCGTCCACATCTTGCCGCCGTCGATCACGTAGTCGTCGCCGTCCTTGCGTGCCGTTGTCCTGATGGAGGCCACATCCGAGCCGCTGCCGACTTCGGACACACCCAGGCACCCGACGGCGTCACCGCTGATAGCCGGCGCAAGGAACTCCGCGCGAAGCTCGGCGCTCCCGTGCCTGGCGAGCGCCGGCGTGCACATGTCCGTCTGGACGCCGATGGCCATCGGGATCGCGCCGCAATCCATGTCGGAAAGGGTTTCGGCCAGCAGCGCGGCATAGCTGTAGTCGAGGCCCATGCCGCCGTTCTCGGTCGGCTTGTCCAGGCCCAGCAGCCCGAGCTCCCCCATCTGCTTGAAGATCTCGTGGGCCGGGAAGATCTCCGCCTTCTCCCATTCGTCGACGTGCGGATTGACTTTCTCGGCGATCCATCGCTTGATGGTGCTGCGGATCTGTTCGTGCTCGTGCGTGAACTGCATGATGGGTCCTGGTAGTGGCCCCGTCAGGGGCGGGCGACCGAGAACTGGATGGGCTGGGGGGTCCGCGCTTCGGCCTCGCGGCAGACGGCAAGGACGGTGGACAACACGGGCCGGGTGTCGCGCGGATCGATGACGCCGTCATCGAGCAGGCGGGCACTGGTGGTAAATACGCTCATCTGGCTGTCGAAGCGGTCGATGATCTGTTCGCGCAGGGCTTCCAGCCTTGCCGTGTCGACGCTGCCGTTCTTTCGCTTCATCGCCGCCTCGGTCACGTTGACCATCGTGCCGGCGGCCTGTTCGCCGCCCATGACGGCCGTCCTGGCGTTCGGCCAGCTGAAACAGAACCGCGGATGGAAGCCGCGGCCGCACATGCCGTAGTTGCCGGCGCCGAACGAGGCGCCGCAGTAGAGGGTGATCTGGGGCACCGTCGCGTTGGTCACGGCCTGGATCATCTTGGAGCCGTGCTTGATCATTCCGGCTTCCTCGTAGATCCGGCCCACGATGAAACCGGTCGTGTTGTTGAGGTACAGGATGGGTGTCCGGGACTGGCAGCAGGCCTGGATGAAGTGTGTCGCCTTGCTCGCGCCGGCCGGGTCGATGGGACCGTTGTTGGTGATCACGCCCACTGGCCAGCCCTCGATCTTCATGTGGCCGCAGACCGTGGCGCTGCCGTAGTTCTCGCCGAACTCGAGGAAGTCGGAATCGTCGGCGATACGGGCGATGACCTCCCGCATGTCGACCGGGCGCCTGTGGTCGGGCGGCATGATGCCGAGCAGTTCCTCCGCATCGTAGCGTGGCGGCTTCCACTGCCGCGGTCGTGCGGGCGCCTGCCCACCGTTCCATTCGATCTGGCGCAGCACTTCGCGCGCGATCCGCAGCCCGTCGCGGTCATCCTCGGCGAGGTAGTCGCCGAGCCCGGAGACGTGGGTGTGCATCACGGCGCCGCCGAGTTCTTCCTCGGTGGCGATCTCGCCGGTGGCCGCCTTGAGCAGCGGCGGCCCGGCGAGGAACGCCCTCGAGCGCCCGCGGACCAGGATGATGTAGTCCGACAACCCGGTCTGGTAGGCGCCGCCGGCAGTGGATGATCCGTGCGTGACGGTCACCACCGGCAGTCCGGCCGCCGACATGAGGGCCAGGTTGCGGAACGAATTGCCGCCGCGAATGAAATCCTCCACGCGATAGGCAAGGAGGTTCGCGCCGGCGCTCTCGACCAGTTGCACATAGGGCAGCTTGTTCTCGATGGCCAGTTCCTGCACGCGCAACAGCTTGTCCAGCCCCATCGGCTGCAGCGCGCCGGCGTCGATGCCGGAGTCGGAGGCCAGCACCATGCAGCGCAGGCCGCTGACGAACCCGATGCCGGCGACCAGGCCCCCGCCGGGGACGCTCTTTTCCAGGTCCGGCGTGTCCAGGCCCAGGCCGGCGAGCGAGGCCAGTTCCAGGAACGGGGCGCCGGGATCCAGCAGCAACGACAGGCGTTCGCGGGGCAGGAGCTGGCCACGTCGCTCGAAGCGTTCGCGCGAGGCCGCGGACTTGTCGCGCGTGCGCTGCTCGTAGCGGCGTACCCGCTCGAGCAGGCCGAGCGTATGCGCACGGTTGGCCTGGAAGCTCTCGCTCCCCGTCGAGATCCTGGACTCTATATGGGCCATGGGATGGACGAATGAATCGGCTACAGGCCGAGCTGGCGGGCGGCGAGGTCCTTCATGATCTCCTCGGAGCCGCCCCCGATCATCATGACCTTCGCCTCGCGGTAGATGCGTTCGCTGCGGGTGCCGCGCATGAACCCCATCCCGCCGAGGATCTGTACCGCCTGGTCGGCGCAGAACTGCATGGCCTGGGTCGACAGGATCTTGGCCATGCAGGTGCGCGCCACCAGCTGGGCCGGGTCGCCCACGCCATGGTGCACTCGCCATGCCAGCTCGTACACCTGCCCGCGTGCGGCATTGATGCGCATCGCCATGTCGACCAGCTTGTGCCGGATCACCTGCCGATCGACCAGGGGCTGGCCGAAGGTCCGGCGCTCGCGCGCCCACTCGACGGCTTCGTCCAGGCAGACCTCGGCATAGGCGCAGGCCGAGGCCGACATCGCCAGGCGTTCCGCGTTGAAGTTGTTCATGAAGACCTTGAAGCCTGCATTCTCCTGCCCCAGCAGGTTGGTGGCTGGTACCCGCACGTTGTCGAAGCGCAGGTGGGCCGTATCCGATGCCCACCATCCCATCTTCTTGAGCGAAGTACGGGTGAGGCCCGGGCTGTCGCCCTCGACCAGCAACGCCGACACGCCGCTGGCCCCCTTCTGCGCCGGATCGGTCCGCACGGCCACGGTGATGAAGTCCGCGCGCATGCCGGAAGTGATGAAGACCTTCTCGCCATTGAGCACGTAGTGATCGCCGTCGCGTATCGCCGTGGTCCTGAGCGCGGCGACATCGGAGCCCCCGCCGGGTTCGGTGACCGCCAGTGCCGAGATCTTCTCGCCGGCCAGCACCGGTGGCAGGACGCGCTGCTTCAGCGCGGCACTGCCGTGATTGGCGACCGGCGGCAGGCCGATGGAGTGCGAGAGAAGCGAGGCGGGTACGCCCCCGACGCCGGGCCGGGCCAGCTCCTCGAACACGATCAGCTGGTGGAAGATATCGGCCGGGGTACCACCGTATGCCTCCTCGTAGCCGACTCCCAGCACGCCGAGTTCGGCAACGCGTGCATAGAGCGAACGGGGAAACGTTCCGGCTTCGTCCCAGTCGTTGGCATGGGGAGCGATCTCGCGCGCGACGAACTCGCGCAGCGAAGCCCTGAAGCCCTCGTGCTCGGCCGAGAAGTAGTGCGGCAGCGGCTGCGTATCCAGGATCATTGCGTGGATCGTGAAGTTGGGGCGCCCGGAACGGGCGCCTGGCGGTCGACCATGTGACTGTAGACGAACGACCGGGCGGGGTCTTGCGCCCAGTGGCTGGCCGCCCGGGCTTGCCCGACGTTGCGAAATCTCGGATCGAGGTCCCGGACGCCGCCGGCGACGCCGGCCAGCGAGCCAGCCGGACTGTGGGCCCAAACCCGACAATACCGAAGGCCGACGGGCGCTGCGGGCCCGCCCTTCCTATAATTCCCGCATGAGTGCAGCCCAGCCGATCAAGGGTGTCCCGGCGATCGACGTCGCTCCCCTGTTCGTCGATCTCGACGGAACGCTGATCCGCTCCGACACCTTGTGGGAGAGCTTCGCGATCGCGTTGCGAGCCCGGCCGTGGCGGACCGCGCTGGGCGTCACTGCCCTTGCCCGCGGCAAGGCGGCGCTCAAGGAGCGCCTGGGGCGCCTGGGGCCCATCGATCCGGCGGCACTGCCTTATCGGGAAGGCTTCGTCGAGTGGCTGCGCGAGGAAAGGGCAAGCGGCCGGCAGATCGTCCTCGCCACCGCTGCCGACCGCGCCGTGGCCGAATCCGTGGCCGGCCATCTCGGGGTCTTCGATTCGGTGCTCGCCTCGGACGGCACCCGCAACCTCAAGGGCCGCGCAAAGCTGGCGGCCATCGAGGAGGCCAGCCAGGGCCGACCCTTCGACTATGCGGGCAACGACGAATCGGACATGCCGATCTTCGCCCGCTCGCGCCAGGCCGTGGTCGTCGCCGCGCCCGAGTCGGTGATTCGCCATGCGAATCGCCTGGAAGGCGCCGACACCCGGTTCGCGCGAGAGGCCGGCGGTGGCCTGCGAGCCTGGATCCGTGCGGTACGACCGCACCAGTGGCTCAAGAACCTGCTGGTCTTCGTGCCCATGATGACGGCGTTCGCGCTCGATGACCCCGCGATCTGGCTGCATGCCTTCGAAGCAGGGCTGGCGATGTGCCTGGCCGCCTCGGCCGGCTACCTGGTCAACGACCTGCTCGACATGCAGCCCGACCGCCGCCATCCGCGCAAGCGCGAGCGGCCCTTCGCCTCCGGCGAGCTGGCGCCGTCGCATGGCTTCGTCGGCGCGGCCCTGTTCCTGCTGGCCGCCTGCCTGATCGCCTTGTCGATCAACGGGAAGGTCCTGTTCTGGCTGCTGCTGTATCTCGGCAGTACCTTGCTGTATTCGTTCTGGCTCAAGCGCCTGCCCATGTTCGACGTGGTGACGCTCGCGGGCCTCTACACCTTGCGTGTCGAGATCGGTGCCGCCGCCACCGGCATCGAGGTGTCCTTCTGGCTACGGGCGTTCACCATATTCGTCTTCCTGAGCCTTGCGCTCATCAAGCGCTGCGGTGAGCTGGTCTCCGAGCGCGAGCGCGGCGAACAGACCGGTTCCGGCCGTGGCTACGGGGTGGGCGACATCGACGTCCTCCAGCCCATGGGCGTGGCGGCATCCGTGGCCGCGGTGCTGGTTCTCGCCCTCTACGTCAGCACGCCCGATGTCGAGATCCGCTATGCGACGCCCAAGCTGCTCTGGCTGGCGATGGTGGCCCTGATCGTCTGGCTGGGCAGGCTGTGGATCGATACGGCGCGCGGCAACATGCACGACGATCCGCTGGTCCATGCCATCACCGACACCACCGGACGATGGCTCATCATCTTCATCGTGTCGGTGTTCGTGGTTGCCGCATTCGGCGTGCCCCGGTTCTGGGCCTGAGCGATGCACATAATCCGGCCGCCGTTTCGAACGGCGGATTAGGAAGCGATCGCTTTCGCGGCAAGGCGTGGCTTCGGCATCGCGAGCGAGGCAGGCGCGCAGGGGCTGACTGAACGCGCGGCCGCCGCCCGCATGCCGGCCTTTCGGCCCGCCGGCGCGTAGCCGCTGGCCTACTGGGCGGTCCAGCCGCCGTCGACGACGAGGCTCGAACCGGTCATGTAGCGCGACTGCTCGCTGGCGAGATAGACGACGGCCTCGGCGATGTCGGCAGGCTCCCCCATGTGTCCCAGGGGCACGGTACGGCGGATCCGCTTTTCGAAGCGTTCGGCGCCCAGGGTGCCGGAGATGGAATCCGTCATGTCGGTGCGGATGTAGCCCGGGTGCACCGCGTTGACCCGGATCGGCGGATCGAGCGATGCGCCTTCCAGGGCGGCCGACCGGGTGAGCAACAGCACGCCGGCCTTGGCCGGGCTGTACGCGCCATTGAGCGGGGCGCCGACCAGGCCGGCGACCGAGGAGACGTTGACGATCGCCCCGCCGCGGCCGGTCATGGCGCGAAATGCGTGCTTGACACCGAGAAAGACGCCGTCGAGGTTGATCGCGGTGACCCGGCGCCATTCCTCGAGGCTCGTCTCGGCGAGCGGCACCAGCAGGGGCGCGACGCCGGCGTTGTTGACGAGGATGTCGGGCGGGCCATGGCGGGCCGCCATGCTGGCCAAGACGGCCTCCCATTCGGCTTCCTGTGTGACATCAAGCCGCAGGAAATCTATGCGCCCGGGGTACGACTCCGCGAGACGCGAAGCCAGTGCCGCGCCGCGCGCCGGATCCACATCGGTGGCGATGACCCTGGCGCCTTCGCGCAGCATCAGCTCGACGGTGGCCGCCCCCAGTCCCGACGCGGAGCCGGTGAGCAGGGCGAGCCTGCCAGCCAGCCTTCCTTCGCTCATGGCAGCTCCTTGATTGTGTAGCCGACACGGGGAAAGTGGACGGCGACCTCGCCCAGGGTGGCGTCCTCGCGCAGTAGGGTGACGTCATCGGTCGTGACGCGCAGCAGCGCTCCTTCCACGACGGCGGTCGTGAAGTCGTCCGGCCGGATGGCGACGCGGCGGCCCAGCGCCGGCAGGGAATCGTCCGCGATCGAATCGCCCGGCACGCGGGGCTCGGATCGCCCCGCGATCTCGAGTGCGCCGGCTGCGGAGAGCTCGATCCGTTCCCCGTGGCCGATGGCGGCGACCCGATCCATCCAGGCCCCGATGGCAGGGTAGGGCGCGAGTTCGGCCGAGCAGTCGATCGGCATCGCGGAGAGGAACCACAGGCCGTGGTAGACCGCGAGGTCGGCCTTGCCCATGGTGTCGCCAAGGAGCCAGGGCGCACTTCCGGCAAGCATGCCGTCGACCACCGGCAGCAGCGGCCGGATGCGCGAGAGCTCCCTTCGGGCGACCGCCTTGAGGCGGGCGATGGTCGGCGTCGGCTTGCCCCGCAGCGTCGCTCGGTCGACATGAAGCTGCGGGTCCACCTCCTCGGCATTGGTGCCGCTGACGTAGCGCGCAATGGGCCAGAAGAGATCGCGTTCCGCCCATGCTTCGATCGCCGTGGCCAGCGCGCGGCGTGCGGGAGCGTCGATAAGCGGCTCGGGATAGCGGCGATCAAGCTCGCGGATGATGGTCCGCGAGGCGGAGCTTCTCGGCGAACGGCGAAAAGCCATAGTGATGCAGGATCGGCAGGCCGTCGCCGTCCTGCGCTGCCCCGGTATCCGTCATGCGTTCTCCTCGAGCCAGCGCTCGACCTGCTGGCGCTGGATCTTGCCGCTGGTGCTGCGCGGGAAATCGTCCTGCGAGGCGACGAAGCGGATCTCGCGTGGCAGCTTGTACGAAGACAGCCGTTCGCGACAGCCGCGGACCAGTTCGGCGGCGTCCACCGTCACACCCCTGGTCGCGACGAAGGCGACGGGTACTTCGCCCCAATCGGGATCACGCCGCTTCACCACGACGGCCTCGGCCACTCGCGGGTCGGCCATGAGCGCCCGCTCGACCTCGATCGGGTAGATGTTCTCGCCGCCCGACTTGATCAGGTACTTCGAGCGATCGACGAAGGCGAGGCGGCCTTCGGCGGTCTCGACGAACATGTCGCCCATGTGGAACCAGCCGCCCCGGAACTCGCGGGCATTGACCTCGTCGGCCTGCCAGTAGCCGCTGAAGAGGGTGGGGCCGCGCACCGCGATCTCACCCGGCTCGCCGATGGCGACATCGCGATCATCGGCATCCACCAGCCGCCACAAGTAGAGGGAGTTGTGCGCCTTGGAAAGGTCGACGGGTTCCTCGCCGATCGCGAAGCGCGTGCCCGCCGCGGGCAACATGCCTGTCTCGGTCGAGCCGAAGGTATTCCAGTACGGTGCCTGCAGCAGGCGCGATGCCTCCCCGACCAGCGGGGCGGGGACCAGGTCTGCCAGTGCACCGACGAGCTTGATGCCACGGGCACGAGCGCCACGTTCGCGCAAGGCGGCGACAAGCGGCTCGATCATCCCCGGGATCAGCACCAGCCACCATTGTGGCTCGGTGGCGACGAGGGTCACGATGCGCTCGATATCGGCACCGTCGACGACGAAGACCTTTCCGCCCATGCCCAACACATGCAGGGCGTGCTCGATCGACACCATGTGGAACATCGGCGCCCAGGCGACGAACTGGTCGCCATCCTCCAGGCCGAGGTCGATCCGGCTGAGGTTCATCCGGGCGAGTTCGGCGCGGTGGCTGATGAGCGCGCCCTTGGGCAGGCCGGTCGTCCCGCTGGTGTAGAGGATCAGCAGCCCGTCTTCCGGCTCGACGATCGCCGTGGGCGGACGGGCATCGGCCATGGCGATGCGCTGCTCGTAGTCTTCCCCGATGACGATCTTCGTCGGGCCTGCATGGCCGAGCGCGTCGTACGCCGTCTCGAAGCGCGGCGACACCAGTACGAGCGTCGGCTCGACCAGGCCCACGCAGTGGGCGAGTTCGGCCTGGGCCAGGCGCCAGTTGAGCGCGCACAGGACGGCGCCGAGCCGGGCCGCGGCGAGCGCTGCCTCGATGTACTCGGCGCGATTCTCGGACAGGATCGCGACGCGCGAGCCGTGTTCGATCCCGAGCACGCGCATGCAGTTGGCGAGGCGGCATGTCCGCTCGTCGAGCGCGCGATAGGTGAACGTGCGCCCGCCGTCGTCGATCGCGATCCGGTCGGGCACGCGCCGCGCCTGCGCGGCGAACACTTCGCCGACCGTCCATGATGCCGCCCGCCTGACGGCGTCGTCATGTCCCGTCTCCATGCCGACTGTCTCCTTGTGGAGGACAGTGTAGTGGAAACCGGCAGCCGCGGTCCGCGGCTCAGGCCTCTTCCATCGTCGGATAGTCGACGTAGCCTTCCGGGCCGCCGCCGTAGAAGGTGGCGCGGTTGTACGGCGTGAACGCCACCCCCTTGCGGATACGCTCCGGGAGGTCCGGGTTCGAGATGAAGAAGCGTCCGAAGGCGATCGCATCCGCGGTCCCGCGGGCGACCGTCTCGGCGGCGGTGTCGGCGCGGAAGTTGCCCGCGGTGATCAGTACGCCACGCCACATGGGCCGGAACAGCTCTGCCGCCGATGGCACGCCCTGGTGGTCGACCTCGCGTCCGCCGGCGCCGCTCGCGCGCGGCTCGAGCAGGTGGAGGTAGGCAAGGCCCATGGTGTCGAGGGCATTGACGACATGCGAATAGAGTGGCATGGGCTCCGCTTCGCCGCTGTCGTTCGCCACGCCATAGGGAGAAAGGCGGATGCCGACGCGATCGGGGTGCCATGCCCTGGAGACGGCCTCGGTGACCTCGAGCAGCAGCCGCGCCCGGTTGGCGATCGAGCCGCCGTACTGGTCGGTGCGCTGGTTGGTGCGGGTCTGGAGAAACTGCTCGAGCAGATAGCCGTTGGCGCCGTGGATCTCGACGCCGTCGAAACCGGCCTCGCGGGCGTTCCGCGCGGCCTGGGCGTAACCCTCGACGATTCCGGGGATCTCCTCGGTGCGCAGGGCGCGCGGCGCTTCGAAGGGAACCGGCTGGAAATCGGCATTCAGGACCTTTCCTGCTGGCGCCACGGCCGATGCCGACACCGGCAGTTCGCCGCCTGGCTGGTGCGAGCGATGCGAGATGCGCCCGACGTGCCACAGCTGCAGGAAGATCTTCCCGCCCTTCTCGTGGACGGCGCGCACCACGCCCTTCCAGCCTTCGACCTGCGCCGCCGAGTGAATGCCGGGGGTGGCCGGCGAGCCCTGGCCGGATGGCAGCACCTGGGTCGCCTCGGCGATGATCAGTCCGCCGGCGGTGGCGCGCTGTCCGTAGTAGCGGGCATTCAGTTCATTGGGCACGTTGCCCGGCCGGGTGGCGCGCATCCGTGTGAGCGGCGCCATCACCACGCGATGCGAAAGCGTGAAGGGTCCGAGCGGGAGGGGGTCGAAGAGCGAAGTGCCGGGCATCCGGGAGTCCTTTCGGGTTGGCGGGATGGCCGACAACATACCCCAGCACGCTGGCGCGTGCAGGAGGCGGATCTCAGCGACCGAATGCGTGCCGCCGGGCGGCCCCGATGGCCGGCAGCGGGGCCGTGCCATGGGTCTCGCCGGAGAGGACCCGGAAGTGCACCGACAGGCCGCTGCCCTCGAGGGTGCGCAGGCGCCGGGCGAGCACGCGGCAGTCGTCGACCATGCGTCTCGGAGCGCGACGATCCGCTGCGATGCGCCCGCCGGCGCCGACCGACTGCATCTCGGGCTGCTCGAGCTCGCCGACGCTCAGGACCAGGTCCAGCTTCCGCCTGGCGTTGCGCTGGCCCGCGATGAAGGATGCTTCCTGCCGCAGCACCTCCCCATCCCCGAACCAGATGGAGGGGCTCGATGCGACGTATGTGCGGAACAGCCCGGGGCGGCGGAAAAGTGTGTCGAGGACGAACAGGCCGCCATAGCTATGGCCCATCAGGGTCATTCGGTCGGCATCGACCGGGAACTCGCGGGCGATCGCCGGCAGCAGTTCGTCGGCGATGAAGGCCCGGAAGACCTCGGCCCCGCCACTGGACACCTTTCGCCCATCCGGTCCGCGCGCCGGCGCCTCGGTCTCGGGCGTGTAGTCGTATGTGCGGCGTGATGCGCCCGGATACCCGATCGCCACGATGAGCCCGGGGACGATGCCGCTGCGCGGCGCATGGCGGCCGAGGCGATCGGCCGTCGTCGCCGCGATCGCGAAGCTGTCGTCGCCATCGAGCAGGTAGAGCACCGGATAGCCCGACGCGGGCGGGGGCGTCGCGGGCCTGGAAACGAGGATCCGGTATTCGACGCCGGCGCTCGCGCGCATGATGCGCACTTCGCTGCGCGGCACGATGTAGGGCGAGCCGGTCGCCGGCGCGGGCTCGCCACGGGCCGGCCCGAGCAAGGTGCAGCCAGCGGCCGCGGCGCTTGTCGCGAGGAAGAGCGAGAGTCGGAAGAGCGAGAGTCGGCGGGTCGAACGCATGGCGCATGGTATCGGATGGGCCGGGCACGCTCGGCGCTGGACGGGTTGCTACAATCGGCGCCACGCCTCCGTAGCTCAGTGGATAGAGCATCTCCCTCCTAAGGAGAGGGTCGCACGTTCGATTCGTGCCGGGGGCGCCAGCGGCACTGTAACGACGACGGCATGCGCAGCGCCGGCTTGCACGATCCGGCCGGGCGGGCGACAGTTCGCGCATGAATCTCCTGATCGTCTGGTGGTCCCTCACCGGTGGCAGCGAGCAGCTCGCCACCGCCGCCTTCGAAGGCGCGCTCGAGCAGGTCGAACGCGACGATGCCGTGATGCTGCGGGCCGATCGCGCCGGGCCGGAGGAACTGCTGGCGGCGCGCGCCGTCCTCTTCGTCTGCCCCGAGAACCTCGCCACCATGGCCGGAATGATGAAGGACTTCTTCGACCGCTGTTACTACCCGGCGCTCGGGCGCATCGATGGCCGGCCCTATGCGACGATCATCTGCGCGGGTTCGGACGGCGAGGGCGCGACGCGACAGATCGACCGCATCGCCCAGGGCTGGCGGCTGCGCCGCGTGGCCGAGCCGGTCATCGTCTGCACCCATGCCCAGACGCCGGAGGAGATCCTCGCTCCCAAGCACATCGGGGAAGCGGATCTCGCGGGTGCGCGCGAACTCGGGGCCTCGCTCGCGGCCGGCGCCTCGATGGGAGTCTGGTAGCTCAGGTTCGCCGGTAGTCGACGATCTCGAATCCGACGCCGATCGACGAGGTTCGCGCCTCTCGCGTGACCGCCCGCCATTGCCGGGGGTCGGGCGCATCGAGATGCACGTCGCCGTCGGGCTCGAGGTCGACCTCGGTCATCAGGATGCGATCGGCATGGGGCAGGGCGGCCGCATAGATCTGGGCACCGCCGACCACGAAGACCTCGTCGCGCGAAATGTCGGGATGCTCGGGCGAACCGGCCCGGGCCATGGCGATGGCCGCGGTGACCGAATCGGCGCGCTCGCAACCGGGTGCCGACCAGTCGCGATTGCGGCTCACCACCAGGGTACGCCGACCGGGCAGCGGCCGGCCGATGGAATCCCAGGTGAGCCGCCCCATGACGAGCGTATGGCCGGTGGTGGTGCGCTTGAAATGCTGCAGCTCTTCGGGGATGTGCCAGGGCAATGCGTTGCCGTGGCCGATCACGCCGTTGCGCGCCCGGGCGATGAGCAGGGTGACGCGAGGTTTGGGCATCCGCGAACTGCGTCGTTGGAGTCAGACCGCGACCGGCGCCTTGATCAGCGGATGCGGGTCGTAGGCCTCGAAGCGGAAATCGTCGTAGCGATAGTCGAAGATCGACTCGGGTCGTCGCTCGATCACGAGCCTGGGCAGGGGGCGCGGCTCGCGCGCGAGCTGCTCGCGGGCCTGGTCGAGGTGGTTCAGGTAGAGATGGCAGTCGCCGCCCGTCCAGATGAAGTCGCCCGCTTCCAGGCCCGCCTGCTGCGCGACCATTTCGGTGAGCAGCGCATAGGACGCGATGTTGAAGGGCACCCCCAGGAAGATGTCGGCGCTGCGCTGGTAGAGCTGGCAGGACAGCCGCCCGCCAGCGACATGGAACTGGAAGAGCGCATGGCAGGGAGCGAGCGCCATCCTGGGGATGTCGGCCACGTTCCAGGCGGAAATGACGAGGCGGCGGCTGTTCGGGTCGGTACGCAGGCGGGTCATCAAGTCCGCGATCTGGTCGACGTGCCCGCCGTCCGGCGTGGGCCAGGAGCGCCACTGGTGGCCGTAGACCGGGCCGAGGTCGCCGTGTTCGTCGGCCCATTCGTCCCAGATCGTGACGCCATGCTCACGCAGGTAGCCGACGTTGGTCGAACCCTGCAGGAA
>DAIMFM010000013.1:0-1189 GCA_036724585.1 Burkholderiaceae bacterium
AGGCCGCGATCGAGCCATGGCGGTCGGCCATGTCGCAGGCGCAGCGCGCATTGCCGATGGCCGCCTCGATCTTGCCGCGATGGCGCACGATGCCGGCATCGGCGAGCAGCCGCGCGACATCGGCGTCGTCGTAGCGCGCCACCTTGCGGTAGTCGAAGCCATCGAAGGCGGCGCGGAAGTTCTCACGCTTGGCGAGGATGGTGCGCCAGCTCAGTCCCGACTGGAATCCCTCGAGGCAGACCTTCTCGAAGAGGCGCCGGTCGTCGGCGACGGGGAAGCCCCATTCGGTATCGTGGTAGCGCAGGTAGTCGGGAGTCGACAGGCACCAGCGGCAGCGGTGCCGGCCGTCCGGACCGGGCAGGACGAGGCTCATGTTCGGGTGTGCTCCGTGATCGAATCCGGGCGACGGTGCTTGTGAATCCCGGGCGGCGATGCTTGCTATGATCGTCCGGAACCACCTGCACCGGAGGAGAGCAGCATGTCCCGCACGAGCATTGGCGACGTCGGCTACGAGGCCGCCGACGGCGTAGCCCGGATCATCCTGCAGGCCCCCGCGCGCGGCAATACCCTCACCCGGGCTACGACGACGGCCTTCGCCCAGGTGGTCGACGCCGTGCTCGAGGCCCGGCCGCGCGCGATCCTGCTGCTGGCCGAGGGGCGGATCTTCTGCGCCGGCGGCGACATCGACGAGTTCATCGCGAGCGCGGACGACCTCGGCCCGCTCGTCGACGAGACCGTCGCGCCCCTGCATCCCGCGATGCTGAAGCTCCAGGAATCACCGGTACCGGTGGTCTCCGCCGTCAGCGGCCCCATCGGCGGCGCCGGCGTGGGTCTGGCCCTGAGCGCCGACTTCGTCCTCGCGGCCAGCTCCATGAAGCTGCGCACCGGCTACGTCGCGCTCGGGCTGAGCCCCGATGCGGGCACCGCCTACCACCTGGCGCGACGCATCGGCCCGATACGGGCGCAGCAGTGGCTGATGCTCAGCGACCCCATCGATGCGCAGACGTGCCTCCAGCACGGCGCGGTTGATGCCTTGCACCCGGACGACGCGCTGCGCGACGCGGCCGAGGCGCTCGCGGCGCGGCTCGCGCGCGCCGCGCCGGGCTCGCTCGCCGCCATCAAGACGCTCTGCGCCGGCCTGCCCGGGCGCAGCCTGGCCGACCACCTCGACCATGAATACCGCCTGATC
>DAIMFM010000013.1:1427-6644 GCA_036724585.1 Burkholderiaceae bacterium
GCCTTCGCGGAACCTGTCGCCGCGGATGGTTTCGGGCATCGGCGTCTCGACCACGCCGAAGCAGACCGAGTTGGCCCGAATGCCGTAGCGCGCCCACTCCCGCGCGATCGTCATGCTCATGCCGAGCTGGCCGCTCTTGGCGGCCGCGTAGTTGATCTGGCCGATCGAGCCGCGCAGCCCCGCGATCGACGAATGATTGACGATCGCGCCGGGCCGCGTGTCGCCGTCGTGGAAGCGCTGGATCATGTGCTTGCCCACCGCCTGCGTCCACAGGAACGCGGCCGTGAGATGGACCTCGAGCACCTGCTGCCACTGCTCGAGCGCCATCTTCTCGATCATCGCCGGACGTGTGATGCCGGCATTGTTCGCCAGGCCGTGGATCGCGCCGAAGCGGGTGATGGCCTCGGTCACGGCCGAGAGCACGAAGGCCTGGTCGGCCACGTCGCCCGCCTGGACGAGCACCGACTGGCCATGGCGCTTCTCGAGCTCGCCCAGCCCGTCGGCGTTGAGGTCGACCGCCACCACCCGCGCACCCAGTGAGACGCAGCGGTCGGCAAGCGCGGCGCCGATGCCTTGCGCCGCGCCGGTGACGACGATGTTCTTGCCTTCGAGGGAACCGAGCCCGTTCATGCGATGTCTCCGTCTTGATCGTTGCAGCCCGCGAGCTTGTCCCCCGAGCGCTTGCCACCTGACCGCTTCGCGGCGTGAACCGCTCACGCAGCCCCGTACTTCGCCTTGACCGCCGCGCGGTCGATCGTGCCGGCCTCGGTCCGCGGCGCGTCCGTCATGAAATGCACCCGCGACGGCTTCTTGTAGCGCGCGATCCGGCCGCCGACGAACTCGATCACTTCCTGGGCATCGGGGCTCGCGCCCTGCCGGCAGACGCAGGCGGCCACGACCGCCTCGCCCCAGCGGGCGTCCGGCACACCGAAGACGACGGCCTCCACGATGTCGGGATGCTCGCACAGGGTGCGCTCGACCTCGGCCGGGTAGACGTTCTCGCCGCCCGGCTTGATCAGCTCCTTGGCGGGCGAGCGGCCCTGGTACCAGAGGTAGCCGTCGTCATCGTAGCGACCGAGGTCGCCGGTATGGTGCCAGCCGCCGCGGAAGGTCTCGGCGTTGTCGGATTCGCGGCCCCAGTAGCCCTGGAAGACGAGGGGCCCGCGCACGACGATCTCGCCGGCCTGGCCGGATGCGACCGGCTGGTCGGCGTCGTCGACGATCGCCACGATGCCGAGCGGCGTCGGCTGGCCGGCGCTGCCCGGCCGATCGCGAAACGGCGACAGCGTCACCATGCCGCAGGTCTCGGTCTGGCCGTAGCCGACCCAGAAGCGTGCGTCCTGGCAGCGCTCCTCGAAGCGCGCGATCGTCTCCGGCGTATCCAGTCCCGTGACGGCACGCAGGCTCGCCAGGCTCGCGCCCGTGCGCTCGGCCGCCGCGATCGTCTCGCCGAGCATCGGCGGGAAGGTCGTCATGATGCTGCCGCGATGCGCATCGATCGCGGCCACGAGCGCATCGGGATCGAAGCGCGCCAGCACCAGCGTGGCGCCGCCGGCGAACTGCGCGGACAGCATGAGGCCGATCCCGGCGACATGGAACAGGGGCAGCACGCCGACGGCGACATCGTCGGGACCCAGTTGCCAGCAGGCCTGCGACTGCTGGGCCGCGGCGAGCAGGCCGGCATGGGAGAGCAGCGCGCCGCGCGCCTGCCCGCCGACGGCGGCGGTATGGATGATGAGGAGTCCCGCGTCGCCGTCGATGGCGGCGGCCTCCTCGCGGGAGCCCTTCGTGTAGAGATCCTCGAAGCGGCTCCAGCCGTCGACGGCCTCGCCCAGCGCGACGAGCTTCCGGCCGGCGATGGCCGCCGCCGGGATCCGGTCGCGCATGGCGGCCGCCACGATCACGACGCTCGGGTCGACGTCCTCGACGACATGGGCGATCTCCTCGGTCGACAGCCGCGCGTTGATCGGCACCAGGACCGCGTCCAGGCGTGCCGCGGCGCCGAAGAGCTCGGCGAACTCGATCGAATTGGGCGCGAGCACGGCCATGCGGTCGCCGGTACCGACGCCGAGCCCGCCAAGGCCCGCCGCAAGCTGCGCGATGCGCCCGGCGTACCGGGCGTGGCTGACGGTGCCGCCCTCGTGGATGAACGCGGCGCGCTCGCCATGCAGCAAGGCATTGCGGCGCACCAGGTCGTCCAGCGTGAATGCTCTGAGGCTCATGGATGGGACCCTCCGGTATCGGGGCGAATCAGGGCTTCGCCGATGGGGGCATCTCTTCCCGCAGGAAGTCGATGATCGTCTGCGTGAACTCGTCGTTGGCATCGCCCGCCACCATGTGGCCCGCATCGGCCAGGTCGACGAAGCGCGCGGTCGGCACCAGCGCCTGCAGCGCGCGGGCCCCTTCCGGGCTCACCACGTCGCTGCGCCCGCCGCGTACCAGCAGGGTGGGCCGGCGCCAGCCCCGCAGCGCGCGCTCGAGCGCCTGCGAGTCGCGCCGCCCGGCATGGTTGCGCTCGTGCATGAGCCGCGGATCCCAGTGCCAGACCCAGCGGCCGGCGGCATTGCGCCGCAGGTTCTTCTTCAGGCCCTCGAGCCGGCCCGGCCCGGGGCGCTCCAGGCCCTTGTAGCGGGCCACGTGCAAGGCGGCCTCCTCCAGCGACGCGAAGCCTTCGGGCCGCGCCGTCATGAAGTCGACGATGCGCTGCACGCCGTCGGCCTCGATCCGCGGCGCCACGTCGACCAGCACGAGGCAGTCGATCGCCGGCGCATCTTCGAGCCCTATGGCCGCGAGCGCCGCCAGGCCGCCGAGCGAGGCGCCGACCACGGCAACCGGGCGGGGCAGTTCGCCCAGCACGCGGGCGAGCGAGCCGGCGAGCACCGGCATCGAGTAGTCGCCGTCCTCGGGCCAGCCGCTGTCGCCGTGGCCGGGCAGGTCCATCGCGATCGCCTGCCATCCCGCCTCGCCGAGCCGCCGCGCCGCCGCGCCCCAGGCGTGGCGGGTCTGTCCCCCGCCATGCAGGAACAGGACCGTGGGCGCGCCCGCCGGCCCATGGACGTCGGCGACCAGCGTCGTGCCGGCCGGCCCGCGAAAGCGCCGGACCACGCCGTCCTGCCAGCTCGCGTCGCCCGCGCGGATGCGGGCCGCCTCGCTCATCGTGCCGTCATCCTCGCCCCGGCGTCGAGACTGATCGTCGTCGCATTGAAATAGGGATTCTCGACGATCGAGCCGACCAGGTGGGCGAACTCCTCCGGCTGTCCCATGCGCGCCGGGAACAGCACCATGCGATCGATGATCGAGCGCGAGACCTTCTCCGGCATGCCGGCCACCATGCCGGTATCGAACAGGCCCGGCGCTATGCTGACGACGCGGATGCCGTGCTCGGCGAGGTCGCGCGCCATCGGCAGGGTGAGCCCGATCACGCCCGCCTTGCTCGCGCTGTAGGCGGCCTGTCCCATCTGGCCCTGCCAGGCGGCGCCGGACGCCGTATTGACGACCACGCCGCGCTCGCCGTCGTCGTTGGGCGCGTTGCGCGCCATCGCCACGGCCGCGAGCCGGATCACGTTGAACGTGCCGGTCAGGTTGATCGCGATCACCTTGTCCCAGGTCTCCAGCGGGAACGGCTCGCCCTTGCTGTTGAGCGTCTTCGCCGCATCGGCCACGCCCGCGCAGTTGACCGCGACATGCAGGGCGCCGAACTTCTCGAGCGCCGCGTCCACGCCGGCCTGGACCTGGGCGGCATCGGTGACGTCCACGGTCATCGTCACGAGGCGCCCGGCCGGGATCGCCTCGCCGAGCCCGGCCAGGCCGGCGGCATCGCGGTCGACCGCGACGACCGAAGCGCCCGCCTGCGCGAGGCGCAGCGCGCTCGCCCGTCCCAGCCCCGAACCGGCTCCCGTCACGATCGCCACCGTGGAATCGATCTTCATGCTGTTGCTCCCGTTGCTGCGCCCAGTATGGACGCAATGCCCATGGACGCCATGTCCGCCGTCTTCAGCGCGCGAGGATCGTCACGCAGGCCACCGCTTCCTCGATGCCCTGCAGCCCGCCGCCGTTCTCCGCGAGCGCGATCCGTGCACCCTCCACCTGGCGGGCGCCCGCCTCGCCGCGCAGCTGGGTCACGAGCTCATGGACCTGCCCCAGGCCCGTGGCGCCGACCGGATGGCCCTTGGACTCCAGCCCGCCCGAGGGATTGACCGGAATGCGCCCGCCGATGGCCGTCTCCCCACGCTCGCTGAACGGTCCGCCTTCGCCGAAGCCGCAGAAACCGAGATTCTCGATCTGGATGATCTCGCCCATGGCGGTGGCGTCGTGGACCTCGGCGACCGAGATGTCCTTCGGCCCCACGCCGGCCCGCTCGTAGGCACGGCGGGCGGCGACGGCCGTGCAGTGCTCCTCGACCTTGGCCGGGTCGCGGGCGCTGCCTGTGCCGACCACGCTGGCCAGTACCCGGATCGCGCGCCCGGCATCGAGCGAGAGCCGCTTCAGGCCGGCGGCCGAGCACAGCACCGCGGCCGCCGCCCCGTCCGAGATGGGCGAGCACATCGGCACGGTCAGCGGGTAGGTGATCGGCGGCGCCGCCAGCACCTCCTCGATCGTGTAGGGATCGCGGTACTGCGACAAGGGATTGTGGACCGAGTGGCGATGGTTCTTGGCCGCCACCGCGGCGAGCTGGCGCTGCGTCGTGCCGAAGCGCTTCATGTGGAAGCGCGAGAACGCCGCGTAGACATCCATGAAGACGCTGTAGGGCTTGGGCGAGGTGCTGCCCGGCGGCGGCTCGATGCCCTCGCCGAGCCGCAGCAGGCGCTCGCGGATGGCCTCGGCCTCGTGGACGTCCCAGGCGCTGTCGAAGACGGAGAACATCAGGTCGCGATCGCGCGAATACATCTTCTCGGCGCCCACGGCCAGCGCGACGTCGCCCTCGCCGGCACGGATGAAGTTCACCGCGAGCGAGAACGCGCTGCTGCCGCTCGCGCAGGCGTTCTCGACGTTGGTCACCGGTATGCCGCCGATGCCCATCGCGCGCAGCGCCACCTGCCCGCGGATCATCTGCTGGCCTTCCATGTGGCCCTGCGACGCGTTGGCGAAGTAGGCGCCCTGCAGGGCGTCGGCCTCGAGCCGGGCGTCGGCCAGCGCCGCCTCGACCGCCTGGCGCGTCATGTCCTTGATGCTGGTGTCGAGCAGCCGCCCGAACGGCGTCATGCCGACGCCCACCAC
>DAIMFM010000013.1:6654-21771 GCA_036724585.1 Burkholderiaceae bacterium
CGGCATTGCCTTCGCCCAGCGCCGGCACGCCGCGCACCGGCCCGGGATGCGAGCCGCCGAACTTGAGCGGCTGCGCCACGAAGCGTCGCAGCCGGCCATCCGCGTCCGGGACGTCCCGGAACAGGCCGCGGGCATTGAAATGCGGATCCGCGACGACTTCGTGCAGGTCGTTCACCGGTCCCCAGGGAATCGCCGCCTGGTCCAGGCGCGGCGCCCAGTCGTCGCGTGGCGCCTGGGCGAGCGCATGCTCGATGCGCCCGCGCAATGCGTCGAACTGCGCAACCCGCTCGGGTCGCCGCAGGGAGGCGGCGTCGGACATGCCCAGCAGCTCGCAGAGCGCGCTCCAGAACCAGTCCTCGTGCGCGATCGACAGGGTGAGCAGCTTGCCGTCGCCGCAGCGGAAGGTGCCGTAGGCGGGCTCGGCCGCGATGTCGGCCTGGGGCTGGCCATTCATCTGCGGGCCGAGGAACACCGACATCCAGGATACGAGGCCGTCGGTCATCGACACATCGACATACTGCCCCCGGCCGCTGCGGCCGCGCTGGTGCAGCGCGGCCAGCGTACCCAGCACGGCGAACATGCCCGAGGCGAGGTCGCCGATCGCGAGATCCCCGGGCGGCGTGGGCATGCCGGAGCGCGCCTGGCCGAAGAGCAGCCCGGTGATCGCCTGGTAGGAGAGGTCGTGCGCGGGCCGGTCCCGGTAGGGGCCGTCCTGGCCGAAGCCCGAGATCGAGACGTACACCAGGCGCGGATTGAGCTTCGCGACGTCCTCGTAGCCGAAGCCCAGGCGCGCCATCGTGCCGGGCCGGAAGCCTTCGAGCATCACGTCGGCCCCGGCCAGCAGCCCGCGCAGGGATTCGCGGCCCTCCTCGCCCTTGAGGTCGATCGTGACCGCGCGCTTGTTGCGGTTCAGGGCGGCGTGGAAGCCGGGGAAGCCGCGCGCGGGATCGCCCTGGCCGGGGCGCTCGACGAGGATCACCTCGGCGCCGAGGTCCGCCATCAGCAGGGTGGCATAGGGGCCGGGATACTGCTCGGCGAGGCTGACCACCCGCAGGCCGGACAGGGGCAGGCCATCACCGGTGTCGGTACGGACATCCATCGCATCGACCCCGCTCATCGGCCGCGCCATACGGGCTTGCGCTTCTCGATGAAGGCGCCGATGCCTTCGGCCGCATCCTCGGCCAGGAGGTTTCGCACCACGAGCTCGCCCGCGTACTCGTAGGCATCGCCGAGGTCCATGTCGAGCTGGCGATAGAAGCCCTGCTTGCCCAGCGCCACGGTGAACGGGGACTTGCCGGCGATCTCGGCGGCCGCCTCGGCGACCGTCGTGTCCAGTGCGTCGTCGTCGACGATCTCGTTGACCAGGCCGATGCGGAACGCATGCCCGGCGTCGAACAGCCGCCCGGACAGGAGCATCTGCATCGCATGCTTGCGCGACACCGCCCGTCCCAGCGCCACCATGGGCGTCAGGCACCACAGGCCGATGTTCACGCCCGGCGTCGCGAAGCGTGCGCTGCGCGCCGCATACGCCAGGTCGGCGCTCGCCACGAGCTGCAAGCCGGCGGCCGTGGCCACCCCCCGGACCTTGGCGATCACCGGGCGGGGATGCTCGACGATCGCCTGCATCATGCGGCTGCAGCGGCTCGCCAGTTCCTTGCTGAAGGCGGGGCTCTTGTTCGCGTGCACTTCGCGCAGGTCGTGCCCGGCGCAGAAGACGCGATCGCCCGCGCCCTCGATGACGATCACGCGCACGCGCTCGTCGTCGGCGGACTCGTCCAGCGCCCGCTGCAGGGCGGCGATCATCTCAAGGGAGAGCGCGTTGCCGGCGTCGGGCCGGTTCAGCCTCAGGGTCAGGACGTGCTCGTCGATCGAGGTCTCGAGGACCGGAGCGCTGGCCGCTCCGGCCGCGCGCGTGGTGGACGTCTCCTGCATGGCTTGCCTCCCGTTCGCGCGTCGCGCGAATCAACCCACTTGTCGTACGGCTTACTCTACACTTGATCAGCTGACGCATGCGTCAAATCGCGTCGCCCTCGAGGGCGAGCCCATCACCGGAGACCTGCACATGACCGACACGCCCGTGATCCCGGAGGTTCGCGACGGCGCGCTCTGGCTCACCCTCAACCGGACGGCGGCGCTCAATGCGATCACGCCCGAGCTGGTCGATCGCCTGCAGGCGGCGCTGGCCGACGCCGAGGACGATCCCGCGGTATCCGCCGTGGTCCTCACCGGCAACGGCCGCGCCTTCTGCGCCGGCGCCGACCTGAAGTACGTGCGCCAGACCACGAGCGGCGACGAGACCGCGGTGGCGCGCTTCCTCGATTCGGTCCTCGGCGTCATGAATCGACTGGAGAAATTCCCCAAGCCCACCATCGCGGCGATCAACGGCCTGGCGCTCGCCGGCGGGCTCGAACTCGTCCTGTGCTGCGACCTGGTGATCGCCGCCCGCTCGGCCCGCCTGGGCGATGCGCATGCCAACTTCGGCCTGCTGCCCGGCGGCGGAAGTTCCGTGCGCCTGCCCCGCAAGATCGGCCCCACGCGGGCGAAGTACCTGCTCTTCACCGGCGACTTCGTGCCCGCCGAGGAACTCGTGGCGGCCGGCCTCGTCAACCGCGTCGTCGACGACGCGGACCTGCTCGCCGCCGCCGGCGAGATCGTCGCCCGCCTGCGCGACAAGAGCCCGCTCGTCCTGCGCCGGATGAAGGCGCTGGTCGACGACGGGCTCGAGCAGCCGGTCGAGACCGCCCTGCGGCTCGAGCTGCTCGCGAGCGAGGTGCATGCCCACAGCCACGACATGAAGGAGGGCCTGGCCGCCTTCGAGGAGAAGCGTCAGCCGCGCTTCACCGGTCGTTAACCCAACCAGCGTTTGCGGCGGCGGTAGTGCTTCACGTCCCGATAGCTCTTGCGCTCGCCCTCGAGGTTCAGCCCCAGGTAGAACTCGCGCACGTCCTCGTTGTTGCGCAGGTCCGCGCCCGGGCCCTCGAGCACGATCCGGCCGTTCTCCATCACGTAGCCGAAGTCCGCGATCTCGAGCGCCACCCGGGTGTTCTGCTCGACGATCAGCAGGGTCGTGCCGCCCTGCTTGAGTGATTCGAGCAGCGCGAAGACTTCGTCGACGATCAGCGGCGCCAGCCCGAGCGAGGGCTCGTCGATCATGATGAGCCTGGGCTTGGCCATCATGGCGCGGCCCACGACGAGCATCTGCTGCTCGCCGCCCGACAGGTAGCCCGCGGTACGCGACTTGAGTTGCGCCAGCCGGGGTATGCGTCCGTAGACTTCGTCGAGCTGGCCGCGCAGCTCGCTGCCCGAGGCGAGCATGTGCCCGCCGACGAGCAGGTTCTGGTCGACCGTCAGGTGCCGCAGCACCCGACGGCCTTCCATGATGTGGACCAGGCCGCGCTGGACGATGCTCGCCGGATCGGCATTGTCGATGCGCTCGCCCTCGAACTCGATCGAGCCGGACGTCACCCGCCCGTCCTCGGTGCGGATGATGTTCGATATCGACTTGAGGGTCGTGCTCTTGCCGGCGCCGTTGCCGCCCAGCAGGACGACGCACTTGCCGGCCGGCACCTCGAGCGAGATCCCCTTGACCGCCAGGATCACGTCGCTGTAGACCGCTTCGACGCCATTGAGAACCAGCATGGCCCGTCCGCCTCAGCTCACCACTTGTTGAGGGCCGGCACCGGGACGTCCTCGGCGGCGATCGTGTGCTTGCCGTCCTTGACGGTGGCGATGTTCACGGTCAGGCCTTCGAGCGGGAACGGCGCGTCGGTGTTGAGCGAGACATTTGGCAGGATGCCGAAGGTCTGCTCGCTGGTGATGGTGTTGGTCACCATCGCTTCGCGCATCTTGGCACCGTCCACCTTGTCCGCCCCGTGCTTCTTGACGGCGGCCTCGAGCGAGCGCACCGCGATCAGCGTCTGGTTGAGGCCCATGACGGTCATCGCGTTCCAGCCGGCTTCCAGGCCGTACTTGTCCTTCAGCATCTGGTAGAACTTGCGCGCATTGGTGTCGTCATTGCTGGCGACCGCCATGCCGTAGACCGCGAAGTCGCCCTCGAGCTGCTCGATCCCGCCGATCGCCTTGCCCGAGGCGGGCAGGCCGTTGTGCGAGCTCATGAGGATCGGGATGTCCTTGCGCCCGATCGCCTGCAGCGCGCGCTTGGTGGCCACCACCGCCGCCGTGTTGGTCTGGACCGTGATCAGCTGGGCGCCGTTGCGCGCGAGCCGGTGGACCTGGGTGGTGAGGTCGCTCGGCTGGACCTCGGTGTAGACGGTCTCGACGACCTGGACGATGTCCGGGTTGTCCTTCGCGAACTGCTGGGACCCCTTGTGGATGTCGACGTAGGCCGGCGATGCCTCCGACGAGATGATGCCGATCTTGAGCGGGCCGTCGAGGCCCTTCTGCTGGCGGTACCACTGGTAGAAGGCCGACGCCTCGTGGCCGTAGGTCGGGCGCGGATTGAAGATCCAGGGGTCGGGCAGCCAGGCGAAGCCATAGCCGGCGGTCGACATGATCATCGGGATCTTGTCGTCCGGCAGCCGGTTCTGCAGCGCGGCCACGTCCGGGCCGCCGACGCCGAGGACCACGACGGGGTTGAGCTCCGAGCGGATGCCCGGCCACAGGCTCGAGACCTGGGCGGCGTCGTAGCGGTGGTCGTAGTCCTTGAGCGTCACCTTGACGCCGAGGTCCTTGCCGACTTCCGCGTTCCACCAGCGGGCAACGGCCCAGCGGGCGCCGGTCAGCTGCGACATCACGTCCGCATACGGCCCGGTGAAGTCGGCCATCGAGGCGATGTTGTAGTTGGTCTGCGCGTACGCGGGCGTGGTCACGCCCATGGTCGCGAACCCCGCCGCGATTGCGGCTGCGGTTAGGAATCTTCTGCGTGTCGGCATCCTGGTCTCCTCGATTGACGTCAGGCTGTGGTTCCGCCGTTGCCGGCTGGCTGTGTCGCTGTGGCCCCGCGTCAGTACGGGAACGGCCACAGCCGGTATGAACGCTTGATGATGTTCCAGCGGTGCATCAGGCCGCGCGGCTCGAACATCAGGAAGGCCGCGATGATCCCCCCGAGGAAGACGTTCATCGTCGCGAAGACGATGTCGCCGCTCAGGAAGGGAAGGTGTTCGACGACGGTGGGACCCAGGCTGGTGATGGCTTCCTGCACCAGCTTGATCACGAAGACGCCGATCAGGGCGCCCGTGATCGAACCCATGCCGCCGACGATGATCATGGCGATGAACCAGATCGAGTGCAGCAGGGTGAACTGGTCGACGGCGACGAAGCGCACGTAGTAGGCCCACAGGCCCCCGCCGATGCCCGCGTAGAAGGCCCCCACGAGGAAGGCGGTGGCCTTGGCGCGGACCACGTTGATGCCCATCATCCCCGAGGCCACGTCGTCGTCGCGCACCGCGATGAAGGCGCGGCCGTGGCGGCTGCGCGCGATGCCGTAGGCCCCGTAGACCATGATCATGGCGAACGCCAGGCACAGCCAGTACATCGATGACTCGTCGGCGATCCGGTAGCCGAAGAAGGTCGCCGGCGGCACCGACAGGCCGTTGGACCCGCCGAACCACGAGCTGGGCAGGTTCAGCACCATGAAGTGGAAGAGCATCTGGGCGGCGATGGTCGTCAGCGCCAGGTAGAAGCCCTTGATGCGCACGGCCGACAGGCCGAAGATGAAGCCGAAGACCGCGGCCGACACCCCGCCCAGGGGTATCGAGACCCAGAACGGCAGGCCCAGCTTGAGCGCGAGCACGCCGGTGGTGTAGGCCCCCACGCCCATGAACGCCGCCTGGCCGAGGTTCACCTGGCCGGCGTAGCCGGTGTTGATCTGCAGCCCCACCACCACCACCGCGGTGATGAGCATGACGGTCGCGGTGGCCACCAGGCG
Organism: Burkholderiaceae bacterium; assembly: GCA_036724585.1. Taxonomy (GTDB): domain Bacteria; phylum Pseudomonadota; class Gammaproteobacteria; order Burkholderiales; family Burkholderiaceae_E; genus JAMLIN01. Next base: position 12,542 of record DAIMFM010000013.1, read on the forward strand.
CGGCCCGACGAGCCAGGGCAGCAGCACGAGCAGCACCAGGAAGGCCACCAGCCACGCAAGCTGCTTGCGGGTTCGCACCAGCGCGTGGTCGCGCTCGTAGCGTGTGGCGAATACCCCTGCCGGATCCATCGTTCAGACCCTCTCGATGGTGCGCCAGCCGAACATGCCGGTCGGGCGGATGAACAGGATGGCGAGCATGATCAGGAAGGGCAGCACCGAACCGACGGCGCCGCCGACCAGGGGATCGAGGTAGGCCACGGCCAGGCCCTGGATCACGCCGACGATGATGCCCGCGATGAGCAGGCCGCCGATCGACTCGAGACCGGCCAGCAGGACCACCGGCAGCGCGATGAGGCCGATGTCGGAGGCGAGGAAGTTCAGCGACTTGCCGCTCAGGTAGATCACCGCCCCGAGCGTCGAGAGCACCGAGCCCAGCATCCAGGCGAAGGCGATCGAGGCGCGCACCGAGATGCCGAGCGACAGCGCCACCTGGTGGTCCTCGGCGACCGAGGTCATCTTCAGGCCCGGGCGGGTGCGGTTGAAGAACCACGACAGGCCGAGGCCGGTGGCGATGGTGAGCAGGCCGCCGTAGAGCAGCGAGCGCGGCACCAGGAAGTCACCGATGATGATCGGCTGCAGCGGGAAGACGATCGGGAAGGGCCGCACCTGGGGCCCGAAGATCAGCAGGATCAGGCCGCGGATCAGGATGAGCAGGCCGATGGTCACCATGACCATCGCGAAGACCGATTCGCCCACCAGGCGCGCGAAGAAGATCCGCTCGATCAGCAGGCCGAACAGGGCCGCGCCGACGAAGGCGAGCGGGATCCCGACCGCCAGCGGCAGGCCGAGGTGCATGACCAGCCACCACACGAGGAAGCCGCCGAACACGACGAGCTCGCCCTGGGCGAAGTTGAAGACCTTCGAGGCGCGGTAGATCACCACGAAGCCCATGCCGACCAGGGCGTAGAGCAGCCCGATCAGCGCGCCGTTGATGACGTAGTTGAGGAAGTCGATCATCGCTCAGGCTCGCTCCAGCGTTCTCTCGGCGCTCGGCAGGGGGGCCTCGCCGACGTCGTGGATCGCCACGCGCGCGGCGAGCGTCCCCTTGCGCCCGTCCTGGTAGGTGACGGGGATCCGCAGCGCCGCGTCCCCCTCGCCCGCGTAAAGGGCATCGATCAGCCCGCCGTAGCGCTCCTCGAGGAATTCGCGCCGCAGCTTGCGGGTGCGGGTGAGTTCGCCCTCGTCGGGATCGAGCTCCTTGGGGAAGTTGGCGAAGCGGCGGATGCGCGACGCCTCGGGCAGGAAGCGGTTGACCCGCTCGATCTCCTCGCGCACGAGTTCGGCGACCTCGGGCTTCTGCGAGAGGTCGGTGAAGGTGGAGAAGGCGAGCTTGCGCTCCTCGGCCCAGCGCGAGACGACGTTCATGTCGATGTTGATCAGCGCCCCGATGTAGGGCCGGCTCGCGTCGCCCAGCGTCATGATGTCCTTGATGAAGGGACTGAAGCGCAGGCGGGTCTCGATGAACTGGGGCGGGAAGCGCTCGCCGGTGGAGAGCTCGCGCATGTCGTCGACGCGCTCGAGGAACACCAGTTCGCCCTGCTCGGTGGTGGAGACGGCATCGCCGGTGTGGTACCAGCCGTCCACCACCCGCTCGGCCGACTTGGCCTCCTGGCCCCAGTAGCCGGCGAAGAAGCATCCGCCGCGCACGAGCAGCTCGCCGGCATCGGACACCTGCCATTCGAGCGGTGGCCCGGCCTCGGGATGGGCCACCAGCCAGAGGACGACCGTCTCGAGGTCGAAGCGATCGCCCTGGTGCAGGTTGATCAGGCCGATCTCGGTGGAGCCGTAGACGTTGCGCAGCGGCACCCCGATCGCATGGAAGAGCCGGAAGACATCGGGCGCCATCGTCGAGCCGCCGCACATCGCCACCTTGAGCCGGACCAGGCCGAGCTGGTCGCGCAGCGGCCGCAGCACCAGCGCGTCGGCGAGCGGCAGCAGCATTCGGGCGAGCGCGGGGATCGGCTTGCCGTCGAGCCGGTTGACATGGACCTCGTGGCCGATGCGCAGGCCCCAGTCGAAGATGCGCCGGCGCCAGCGCCCGGCATCGAGCATCCTCGCCTGGATCGTCGCCGCGAGGCTCTCCCACTGGCGCGGCGCGAAGACCATCACCTCGACGGCCAGTTCGCGGATGTTCTCGAGCACCTGCTCGGGCCCTTCCGGGAAGTTGACGACCATCGGCACCGTCACCCCGATGGTCAGGCCGAAGAACTGTTCCGTCGCCCAGGCCGGCGCGATGTAGGTGAGGTACTCCAGGCCCGGCGTCACGCCGGCGCCGGCCACCACGCGCTGGGCGTTGTCGATCAGGTAGCGGTGGGTGAGGATCACGCCCTTGGGCTTGCCCGTGGTGCCGGAGGTATAGGACAGCACGGCGATGTCCTCGGGCTTGCCCGCCTCCACCAGCTGCGCGAAGAGCCCCGGCTCGCGCTCGTGGACCGCACGCCCCTCGCGCTGGACCGCATCGAAGGGCATGAGGCGGTCCTGGCGATAGGACCACATGCCGGTGTCGTCCCAGAAGACGATCGCCCGCAGCCGCGGGAGTCGGTCGCGGATCGCCAGGCCCTTGTCGACCTGTTCCTGGTCCTGCGCGACGAGGTAGACGGCCTGGCTGTCCTCGAGCAGGTAGTGGGCTTCGTCGGCCGTCAGGTCCGGGTACATCGAGACGACCTTCGCGCCGATCGCCTGGGCGGCGTACTCGGCCCAGAAGTGCTCGGGTTCGTTCTCGCCGATGATGGCGACCGTCTCGCCGGGCGAGACGCCCGCCGCGCGCATACCCAGCGCGAAGTCGCGCACGTTCTCCAGGACCTCGGCAAAACTGTACTCGCGCCAGATCCCCAGGTGCTTGTGGCGCTGGGCCACGCGCGCCGGTTCGGTGAGCGCGCGCGCGAGCAGGTGCTGGGGCAGGGTCATCATCGCCAGCATCAGGCCCGCTCCCCGCTGCCATGCTCGCCACCCAGGTAGGCGGCGATGACGGCCGGATCGGCCTGCACCTCGGCCGGCGTGCCGACCGCGATGCGCCGGCCGAAGTCCAGCACCGCGACCCGGTCGGCCAGGTCCATCACCACGCCCATGTCGTGCTCGACGAGGACCACGGGCAGCCGCCTCGCCTCGCGCACGTCGAGGATGAAGCGCGCCAGGTCTTCCTTCTCCTCCGCGTTCATTCCCGCCATCGGCTCGTCCATCAGCAGGATGCGGGGCTCCTGGGCCAGCGCCCTGCCCAGGTCGACGCGCTTGCGCAGCCCGTAGCCGAGGTTGCCGACCGGCTGGTGCCGGATGGCCTCGATCTCGAGGAACTCGATGATCTCCTCGACCACCTCGCGATGCCGCGTCTCCTCGCGCTGCGTCCAGTTGAAATACAGGAAGGCCTGCGCGATCGAACTGCGCATGTGGAGATGGCGCCCGACCATGATGTTGTCGATCACGCTCATCCCCGAGAAGATGTGCGTGCCCTGGAAGGTGCGGGCGAGCCCGGCCCGGGCGATCGCGTGCACGGGCATGGAGGCGATGTCCTGGCCGAGGAACGTGATGCGTCCCTTCTGCGGCCGATAGAAGCCGCTCAGGCAGTTCATCAGGGAAGTCTTGCCCGCGCCATTGGGGCCGATGACGGCGAGGAGCTCGTCGTCGTGGACCGTCACCGAGACGTCGTCGAGCGCGACGACGCCGCCGAAACTCATGCGGATCCCGTCGGCCACCAGGACGTCGCGGCGGCTCGCCGACGCCTGGGGCATCGCATCACCTCGGGCTTCCGGCGTCGCAAGGTCCGTCATCGGCGTGCTTGCCCCGGGCGGTGAACAGGCATCTCGTCTCCTCGGCGACGATTGCGGGAGCGCGAGAGATTCGCGTCCTTCGCCGTCTGCGTCTCATGTCTGATGCTGACGTAGCCATGTTGACGCACGCGTAGAAAATCCGCAAGTGCGCCGATGAAGTGCTGCGCCGGCACGGGCAGCGGCGCGGCGAGGCCGCCGTCAGGCGCGCATCGCGGCGCGGAACATGTCCTCGAAGCTGGCGGCGATCTGCTCGGTGGTGAGCGGCCCGTCGGGCCGGTACCAGCGGGTGCACATCCAGTTGACCGCGCCCATCGTGAAGAACACGGCGAGCTTGGGGTCCACCGGCCGGATGCTGCCGTCGCGGATGCCGGCGTCGATGATCGAGCGGAACTCCCGGTCGAAATCATCGCGGCGCTTCTGGATCTGTGCCTGCATCGTCGGCTCGAGCGCTTCATGCTCCGACATCACCGCCACCCGGCCCATGGCGCCGTTGAAGAGCTCGATGAAGCGCCGGATCGTCAGGCAGCCCCGCTCCAGGCCGGTATCGGCGTTCGCGCGCGCGTACGCGATCGCCTCCTCGCCCAGGTCGTAGGCGAGCATGTGGCACTCGAACAGGATCTCCTGCTTGCTGCGGATGTAGTGGTAGAGCGCCGCCCTCGTAACCCCGCGCTCGGCCGCCACGTCGTCGAGCGAGGTGTTGTGGTAGCCGCGCGCGTTGAAGGCACGCGCCGCGGCGTGTATCAGGGCCCGGCGCTTGAGCTCGTACTGCTCGTCCGGACTCTGGATGGCATCGGACCAGGTCGAGACGCGCCTGCCGCGCTGGCCGGCCTTCCGGCGCGGGCCCGCGGCGGCCCCATCTTCGCGATGTACCCGCGACGCGGCGTCGGCGCCCCCTGCGTCGATGGCTTCTGGATGGCGCGGCTTGCTCACGGGTCGTCGTCCGGAGTGGCGAGCAACGTCGGCGGTGGGCCAGGACCGGCTCATGCGCCGCCCGGCATGGCCCCGCCGATGCCGCTCAGAGGTTGCGGGAAATGATGAGCTTCTGGATGTCGCTCGTGCCTTCGTAGATCGTACATACGCGCACGTCCCGGCAATAGCGCTCCACCGGGAAATCCTGCAGGTAGCCGTAGCCGCCGAAGGTCTGCAGCGCCGCCGAGCAGACGCGCTCGGCCATCTCGGTGGCATGCAGCTTGGCGATCGCGGCTTCCTTCGCGCAGGGCAGGCCCGCCTCGAGCAGCCTGGCCGCATGCAGGTAGAACTGCCGCGCCACCGCCACCTGGGCGGCCATCTCGGCAAGCCGGAACGATACCGCCTGCAGCTCGAAGATCGGCTTGCCGTAGGCGCTGCGATCCTTCGCATAGCGCACGGCGGCATCGAGGGCGGCCTGGGCGACGCCCACCGCCTGCGCCGCGATCGCGATGCGACCGTCGGCCAGGCCCGACATCGCGATGCGGTAGCCGCCGCCCACCTCGCCCAGGATGTTGGCGGCGGGCACCCGCAGGCCATCGAGGCGGATCTGGGCGACATGGGCGGTGCGTTGCCCCATCTTGTCCTCGACCCGGGTGACCTCGAAGCCGGGGCTGTCCGGATCGACGATGAAGGCCGTCACCCCGCGTCGCCCGGCGACAGGATCGGTCACCGCCAGCGTCATCGCGGTGCCCGCCTCGCTGCCGTTCGAGATGAACTGCTTGTTGCCCTCGAGGATGTAGTGATCGCCGTCGCGGCGCGCGGTCGTGCGCAACGCCGCCGTGTCGGAGCCCGCCTGCGGCTCGGTCAGCAGCCAGGCGCCGATGCGCTCGCCGCGGGCGCCGGGCGGCAGGTAGCGTCGCTTCTGCGCCTCGGTGCCGAAGCTGGCGATCGGGTAGTGCGACATGTTGTGCACATGGAAGATCGTGCCCAGGCCGCAGTCGGCGCCGGAGAAGGTCTCCAGCGCGAGGCAGTAGTCGGTGAAGCTCGAGCCGCTGCCGCCGTATTCCTCGGGGACCAGCATGCCCATGAAGCCCTGCTCGCCGAGCACCCGCAGTTCGTCGGCGGGCCATCGCGCCTCGCGGTCGCGCGCCGCCGCGGTGGGTTCGATGACCTCGCGGGCGATGCGCAGCGCGGCCTCGCGGATCATCCGGTTGTCCTCGGACAAGAACTCGAAGCCCGAGCCGGCTTCGACGCGGGGTGCCGCAGTGGCGATGCTCATGGCGATGTCTCCTGGCGCCGCCCAGCCTGGACGGTGCCTGTTTGACGCGACTGATGCTCAGTTGACGCTTGAGTAAGCTTCGACCACTGCGCACGCCGAGTCAAGCCCGACCAGGGTAAGGGGACCGGGGCACTGGACTTCCGCCGACTTCAGGCGCTACGGATCCACTCGCGGGCTTCGTCCAGCTTCGACGATGGGAAGTGCCGGACATCCGCCTTCAGCAACGGAGCCACGATGCGCACCCAGCGGGCCAACCACCCCTGGTCGGCCACGACGGCCACATGCGAGATCCGCGCGAGATACTCGAAACTGAACCGGACATCGGCCCAGACCCGTGACCATGGAATCGGCGGCATCTCCATCGGGCCGATGCACTCGAGCAGCTTGATGGTGTCGTGTTGCTTGAGTAGCGCATCGAACTGACCGAGCGCCTCATCGAATTGCGCGGCGTTCACCGAGCCCTCGAAGCGCATCTCGACGATGTTCGTTCCGGCTATCGCTTTGATTTCTATCATGGTGCTCAGCCGCGCACCTTGCGAAACGCGTTCTTCGTCAGGACCTGGTCCCCCTTGAACTCCAGCAGGTCGCAGCCGGCGGTGACCACCCGCTTGCCGCTCTCGTCGGTGGTGACGAAATCCCATTCGAAGGTACCGAGTTTGCCGGCGACGACCACCTTGAGGTTCTCGAACCTGCCGCCGGGGAAGCGCTTGAAGAAGATGTCCACGCCCCGGCGCACCTCGTCCCTGCCGACGAAGGTCTGGCCGAGGCGCTCGGGCCCGACCGACGCATGCAGGACGCCGTCGTCGGCGAAGTAGCTGGCGACGAGATCCGGATCCCCGCTGTTCCATGCGGAGCCGAACTCCGTCGCCCGCTCGACCGTCATCGTCTTGCCCATGTCGTCCTCCGTTCTGGTGGTGTGTGCGAGTTGCTCAGGAATTTCGACCGAGGGTCCGCGTAACCGCCTCCCGCCATCCGGCGACGGCACGCTCGCGCTGCGTCGCTTCCATCCCTGCCTCGAAGCGCCGCTCCCGCCGCCAGGCCTTCGCAAACCCATCCTCGTCCGGCCACACCCCGGCCTGCATGCCCGCCAGCCAGGCGGCGCCCAGCGCGGTGGTCTCGAGCACCACCGGCCGGTCCACCGGCGCATCGAGCAGGTCGGCCAGGCGCTGCATGGTCCAGTCGCTCGCCACCATGCCGCCGTCGACGCGCAGCACGGTGTCGCCGGCGTGCCGCCAGTCGCGGTACATCGCATCGAGCAGGTCCCGGGTCTGGAAGCACACCGCCTCGAGCGCGGCGCGGCACAGCTCCTTCGGACCGGTGGCGCGGGTGATGCCGAAGATCGCGCCGCGCGCATCGGCATCCCAGTGGGGCGCGCCCATGCCGGTGAAGGCGGGCACGAGGTAGACCTGCTGGTTCGGGTCCGCCTGGGCGGCGAGCTCGCCCGACTCGGCCGCATTCTTGATGATGCCCAGGCCGTCGCGCAGCCACTGCACCGCGGCGCCGGCGACGAAGATCGAACCCTCGAGCGCGTAGGTGGTCCGGCCGCGCAGCCGGTAGGCGATCGTCGAGAGCAGCCGGTTGTTCGACTGCACCCGGTCGGCGCCGGTGTTGAGCACCGCGAAGCAGCCGGTGCCGTAGGTGGCCTTGATCATGCCGGGTTCGAAGCAGGCGTTGCCGACGGTGGCGGCCTGCTGGTCGCCGGCGATGCCCAGCACCGGCACCGCCGCGCCTAGCAGCGCGGGATCGGTGGCGCCGAAGTCGGCGGCGGAGTCCTTCACCTCGGGGAGCATGAAGCGCGGGATGCGCAGGGCGGCGAGCAGCTCGTCGTCCCACTGGTTGCGCACGATGTCGTAGGCAAGCGTGCGCGATGCATTGGTGGCATCGGTCGCATGCACCTTGCCGCCGGTGAGCCGCCACAGCAGGAAGCAGTCCACCGTGCCGAAGGCCAGTTCGCCGCGCTCGGCGGCCTCGCGCGCGCCCGGTACCGTGTCGAGGATCCAGGCGACCTTGGTGCCCGAGAAATAGGGATCCAGGATGAGCCCGGTGCGCTCGGCGAACATCGGCTCGAGGCCCTCGGCCTTCATGCGGTTGCACAGCTCGGCGGTGCGCCGGTCCTGCCAGACGATGGCGCGATGGATCGCGCGGCCGGTCCGGCGATCCCAGACGACGGTGGTCTCGCGCTGGTTGGTGATGCCGATGCCGGCGAGTTGCCTGGCCTCGATGCGCGCCGACAGCAAGGCATGGCGGACGGTCTCGAGCGTCGTGTTCCAGAGGTCCTCGGCCTCGTGCTCGACCCAGCCGGAATCGGGGAAGTGCTGTTCGAACTCCTGCTGGCCGACACCGACGGCGCGGAACCCGTCGTCGAAGACGATGGCGCGGGTGCTCGTGGTGCCCTGGTCGATGGCGAGGATGTAGCCTGTGGTCTGCACGTCGGTCTCCGTAAATCCCAGCCCGAAGTTTCGCAGCTTCGGCGACGCAATGACACGCTCCGTCTCGCGTCCCGCGAGCCGCGCGACGTCGCCCGCGACGTGCACCGACATGCCCGGCGCCCGACAAACGGTCGCCGCCGTGTATTGACGATCCGCCGCCCGCCCGATATCCAGAACATTCGGCAGCCGGCGCCGGTGGCGCGGGGGCAAGGACTGAAGAATGAACGACGACGAGACCGCGGGCGACGCCGCGCCGCCTCATCCGGCCGGGCCGGGGACGACCGCCCCGGGGACCACCGGTCCGGGGGCGGCCGAGTCGACGATGGACGGGCCCGGGGCGGCCGCGGTGGGCACGACGGCGCCGGGCCGCCTGCCGCCCGAGTTCGCCCGGCGCGAACTCGAGTCGGTGCGTGCCCGCCGCCGGGCGCTGGGGCTCGATCTCTCCGACGCGGAAGCCTGCGGGCGTGTCGGCCTCGCGATCTCCGGCGGCGGCATCCGCAGCGCGACCTTCGGCCTGGGCGTCCTGCAGGCGCTGGCCAGGCACCAGCGGCTGCGCCACGTCGACTACCTGTCCACCGTCTCGGGTGGCGGCTATGTCGGCGCGTTCCTGGGCAGCCTCTACCTCCCGCCCGGGGCGCGGGGCGAGGCGCCCGCGTTCGATGAACCCGATGTGCCCGATGTCCCGACCACGCCTGCCACAGGCGGCATCCCCGCCAACGTCGAGCGCGTCGAGGGCATCCTCGCCGACGATGGCTCGCCGCCGCTGCGCTGGCTGCGCGAGCACGGCCG
>DAIMFM010000014.1:0-5991 GCA_036724585.1 Burkholderiaceae bacterium
TTGCCCGGGTGGTCGCCGATCGCGAGGCCCTCGCGGCCTTGCGCTTGGCGGACGAGCCGGATTTGCTGGCTTCGGCCGTGCCGCGCGCCTGGACCTCCGGATAACTCGCGCCCAGCGCACAGAACACGCAGGCGAGCAACAGTGCGCGAAACCATGGATACAGCATGCCGACTCCCGGGGGGCCTTGTTTTTCGGACGCCAGAGTGTAGCAAGTAGTCCCTTAAAAAATAAAGCCTTACCGAGCAATTCGAAGAGAAATCTTGAAGAACGTCCGCTCCGGGCCGACCGATGGTCGATCGCCATGGAACGCCCGACGAAGGGCGGGACGTGCCGCCCGGGGTCCCGCGGCGCGCGGCGATCCGTGGCGGGTCCCGTTCCCCTGCCCGGGGAACGGGCAGGATCGTGCACGCGCAACATGACCTTGCAACGAGAACGGTCGCTATCTGAAGAGGCAGGAGTTCCGGCTGGCACGACAACAATTCGTCCTTGTTTTCAGTCATTTAGCGCATCCTGGCGGAAATCGGAACGGCCTTTTGCTGCGTCGCACAAGGAAATGGTTGACTTGCTGCCGCCCTGCCCATACAGTCTCTTTTGTGCGACGCACCATTCCTCCGGTAGATCGTCGCCTCGCCTCGAATCCGACCATCCAGGAGTGCACATGTTCCAGACCCCCGAACAACTGATCCAGATCCACAAGGCCTCGGTCGAAACCAACCAGGCCGCGACCCTCAAGTCCCTCGAGGGCATCGAGAAGCTGACCGAGCTGAACCTGCAAGCCGCCAAGGCTTCCATCGGCGAAGCGTCGGAGCAGTTTCGCGCGTTCCTCGAAGTCAAGGACCCCCAGGGCTTTGCCGAGCTGACCTCGAACGCGGTCCAGCCGGCCGCCGAGAAGTTCGTCGCTTACTCGAAGCATGTCTACGACATCACCAACGAGACTGGCACGAGCATTGCTTCGATCTATGAGAAGCAGTTCGCCGAGGCCAGCAAGCTGTTCCAGTCCGCGGTCGACCAGATGGCCAGGAACGCCCCGGTCGGCTCGGAAGGCATCGTGACCTTCGTGCGCCAGGCCCTGAACGCCGCCAACACGGCCGCGGACCAGGTCACCGCCGCCACGAAGCAGGCGGTGGAGCTTGCGGAATCGAACTTCAGCGCGGCGGCCGCGAAGGCAGCGCCCCGTTCGAAGAAGGCTGCCTGAGCGATTTTTCAGCAAGGTTGTCTCCTCCAGGCACCACTGTCTCCTCCTCCTCCATGGTGCCTTAAGGCCCGATCCGCCGATCGGGCCTTTTTCTTTGTGTCCTGCCGCGTCACATCGGGACGCAGTGCGGCAGGAGAAGGCGCCCTCGGTCAGGCGCCCGGCGGCAACTCCTCGATCGTCCCGCCCAGGCGCGCTACCGACTCGCGCAACATCCGGCAGGCGGCGCCGGTCCATTGCGGATCGCCCTTGACGCCGAGTTCGAGCTGCCCGGGCCGTGCCAGGGTGCCGGCCGATGGCAGGCAGAAGACCTTGACCTGGGCGTAGGCCTGTTCGACCGCCTCGAGCGCCGGCGTGACGACGGATTCGGGCAGTCCCCGGACGATGAAGGCGAGGACGTCGACCCGCTGCTGGAAGAAGAACCGCCGGTAGTGCGTGTCGAGGATCCACTCGATCATCGGCCACGCCATCACGGGGAAGCCCGGCATGAACCAGTGCGAGCCGACCCGGAAGCCCGGGATCCGGTTGAACGGGTTTGGCACGATGTCGGCGCCCTCGGGGAACTCGCCCATGCGCAGCCGCTGCCGGTTCTCGGGCAGGCTCATGTCCGCGCTGCCCCGTCCCTCGCGCGCCATGTCGGCGCAGCGCTGCGTGATCAGTTCGGCCGCCTCGGGATGCAGGACCAGCGGTACGCCGAGGGCCGCCGCTGCCGCCTGGCGTGTATGGTCGTCGGGAGTGGCCCCGATGCCGCCGCAGGAGAACACGACGCTCTCGCGGGCGAAGCTCTCGCGCAACGTGGCTTCGATCCTGCCCCGGTCGTCGCCCTCGTAACGCGCCCAGGCCAGCTGCAGGCCCCTGGCGGCAAGCAGTTCGCGCACCTTCGCGAAGTGCTTGTCCTCGCGTCGGCCCGAGAGGATCTCGTCGCCGATCACCAGCAATCCGAATTCCACCTGCCACCTCCGCTTCTTCAATGGTCGCCCGCCGCGATGCCCTCGCGGCGCGGGTCGGCGGCCCCGGCCCAGAGCCCCCGTTCGGGGTCGATGGCGAACGGCGCGGCCTGGCCGCCTATCCGCCCGTTGCGTACGAAACCGTGCAGCCCGCTCGTCTGCGCCCGGCGCCTGATCTCGTGGCCGCGCGCCGCCAGCGCCCGCGCAACCGCATCGCCGGCATCGCCGCTTTCGACGATGGTCGAGGCGCCCCGGCGAGCGCCGAAATTGGGCATGGAGAAGGCCTCGTCGATCGGCATCCGGCGATCGACCAGCGCCACCAGGGCCTTGCCGACGTACTGGACGATCTGGCTGCCACCCGGTGAGCCGAGAGCGGCCAGCAAGTGCCCTTCCCGATCGAAGACCAGGGTCGGTGCCATCGTGCTGCGCGGCCGCTTGCCGGGCTCGACCCGGTTGGCGAGCAGCCGACCCTCGCCATCGCGAGGCGCGAGCGCGAAATCGGTGAGCTGGTTGTTCAGCAGGAACCCCCGCACCCGCAGCAGGTTGCCGAAGGCATGCTCGACCGAACTGGTGAACGAGACGGCTTCGCCATGGCGATCGACGATGGCGATGTGGGTCGTCGAGGGCAGGCTGCGATCGGAATCCGTCACCGGCGCCGGCGCGCCCGCCGGCCGACCGGGGCGTGCCGCACCCATGCTCCGATCATCGTCGACGAGCGCGGCGCGGGCCGCGAGATAGGCGCCATCGAGCAGGCCGGCGCGCGGCACCGGGAAGAAGGCGGGGTCGGCGATCCATGCGGATCGGTCGGCATAGGCGAGCCGGTACGCCTCGACCAGCCGGTGCATGCTGAGCGCCGGCATGGGCAGGCCGGGCTCGGCGGGCAGGGCCACCGGCTCGAGGCGTTCGAAGATGCCGAGCGACTGCAACAGGGTGATGCCGCCCGAACTCGGCGGCGGCGCGCCGCAGACCCGCAGCGACCGAAACGGGCCGCATACCGGTTCATGGACGAGCGCGCGATATGCCGCGAGATCGGCCGGCGCGAGCCGGCCCGGACCCCTCGGGTCGGTGCGAACCGCCTCGACCATCGCCTGTGCGATCGGCCCGCGGTAGAAGGCATCGGCCCCGTCCCGGGCGATCAGGGCCAGGGTGTCGGCGAACTCGGGATCGCGCAGGACATGCCCCACCGGCCAGGGACGTCCGGCGGGATCGAGGAAGTAGGCGGCGGCCGATTCGCTGCCACGGATGCGGTCCAGCGCCCCGGTCGTCAACGCATGCAGTCGCGGCGACACCGGGAAACCGGCGCGCGCGAGTTCGATCGCGGGCTCGAAGAGGCTTGCCCAGGGCAGGCGGCCGTGGTCGCGATGCGCCCGCTCGAGCATGCGCAGCAAGCCGGGCACGCCGACGGACAGGCCGCTGTCGACCGCCGCGAAGAAGTCCATGACGCCGCCGTCGGGACGCAGGAACAAGCCTTCGTCCGCCGCGGCCGGCGCGGTCTCCCGGCCGTCGTAGGCGCGGATCTCGCCATCCGGGCCCGCATGGAGCAGGAAGCCGCCGCCGCCGATCCCCGAGGACTGCGGCTCGACGAGATTGAGCACCAGTTGCGCGGCGATCGCGGCGTCGACGGCCCCGCCGCCGGCATCGAGGATGTCGCGCGCCGCGGCGACGGCCGCCGGGTGCGCCGCCACCACCATGTCCGAGCGGCCGAACGCGAGGCTGGCGGAACCGATGCCGCTCGACGCCTCCGGCGCTGCCCGGGCCGCATCGGCGGCCGGCCCCGGCTCGCGCGCATGGGCGCCCCCGACGACGGCGGCGAGCATGAAGGCAAGCGCGCCGCCGCGAAGACATGCACGCAGCGCACCGGCGGCGGCATGTACGCGGCGCCGGCGGCTCATTCCCGCTTCCCGCCCCGCCGGCCGCTCAGGCAGGCACGACGCGCGCACGCCGCAGCGCATCGAGCGAGAAGTGGGCATAGGCCAGCGCCGAGAGGACCGGCGTGACGAGAAAGAGCGGCGGGATGTAGTTGAGCACGGTGACCAGCATGCCGAGCAACAGGTAGGAGCGGCGGTGCGTCTTGATCAGCGCCCGCCGCTCGAGCGGGTCTGCATGCTCGACCAGGCTGTCGAAGCGCATGGTCCGGGCGGTCAGCCAGCTCCACCACAACCACGGAACGATGAACGCGAGCGGCGGCACCAGCCACAAGGGCATGGTCAGCAGGTAGCCGACCACGAAGATGGCGAGGCTGGACACCGCATTCCAGATGCTGGCGGCCACCGAGGCCGAGCCGGCGCGCTGCACTTCCGGGTAGCGCTCGCCGAGATGGCGTACCACGATGGGCATGGCGAGCACAGCGACCAGCGCGACGCCGGTCGCGAAGATCATGGGAATCGCGACCAGCAGGGCGAGCGCGGTCGCCGCGAAGTCGGGGGCGCTCTCGAAACCCATCGCCCCCATCCGGTCGAAGGTCCACTGGATCATCGACGAGCGCGCGAGCAGGCCGTCGGCGATCCAGTCGACGAGAGGACCCCAGGCGAACCAGGCGAGCACGATCCAGCCCACGATCGCCACGAGGAAGGGCCAGACCAGCAGGGCCAGCATCCTGGGATGCAACTGGCTGACGATGCTGCGCGAGAAGGCGGCGAGGACCCGGTGCATCGCGACATGATAGCCGGGCACCCGACCGTTCGTCGGCCGCAAGGCCGCCCCATCGGGGCTCCCGGCACGCTTCGCTCCGCTGTGGCCAGAATGCCCGTGTGCAACTACTCGGCCTGATCCGCTTCATCGCCGTCGTCGGCGAGGACCTCGTCGCCTGGGAAGCCTGCGAGCGCTTCGAGGCGCGCCTGCCTGCCATCGGCGCCGAGCCGATCCATCGCGAGGACGTCCAGATGATGGTGCTCTTCGACGATGCCGAGAGCGCGCTGACGGCCCTCTCCGATGCGCTCGAGGAAGGCGAGCAGTGCGGCTTCGCGCTGGCCGCCGGCCTGGTGCAGGGCATACGATCGCGCGCCACGGTGGCCTCGAGCCTGTCCGGCTTCACGGAAGGCACCATCGAGACGCTGTTCGAGATCACGGCCTGCGCCCAGCCCCAGGAAGTCGCGATCAGTCCCAAGCTCTCGAGCATCATCCGGCTCGCCGCACCCGGGCATGCCGACCGCTTCGTTCCCTCCCGGCACCGCCGCCCCGATTCCCGGATCCGCGAGTCCCTGGTGATGCGCCCGGCCCGCCGGGGTACGCCCGCGGGCCTGCCCGACCGCTCCTAGTCGATCGCCGCGAGCGCCTTGTGCAGGCGCTTGGGCGACACCGGCATCGGCGTGCGCAGGCCCTGCGCGAACAGCGAAACCCGCAGCTCCTCGAGCAGCCACCGGAAATCATCGAGGCGGGCATCGGGCCGGCCGCGACGCTCCTTGCGACGACGCCGATAGCCGGCGATGAGTGGCGCGAGCTCCGCCATGGCGCGGGCATCGCGCGGCGGGTCTTCCTTCAGGGCATCGAGGCGCCGGCCGATCGCCTTGAGGTAGCGAGGAAAATGGCGCAGCGCCGACGCGGGCGTGGCCACGATGAAGTCGCGCGGCATGAGCTCCTCCAGCTGGTTCTCGATGTCGGCGCGGGCTTCCGGAAACGCGCGTCCGATGGCCGAGAGCCGCCGCGCGAGGGGCTGGTACTCCTGGAGTATCTGCAGCAGCAGGCGCGCCAGTTCCTGGCCGACGAGCGCAAGCCGGCTGCGGGCGTCGTCCACGCGTCGCGCGAACGCCTGCGCGTCGGCCGGCAGCGGCTCGCCCAGGCAGACGCGGTCGATGACCGCGCGCACGAGCGCCGCCCGCAGCGCCTGCTCGTCGCCGAACACGGCATGGAGCA
>DAIMFM010000014.1:6001-7420 GCA_036724585.1 Burkholderiaceae bacterium
TCTGGAAATCCGGGATGTTCCTCGCGAAAAAGCGCAGCGGTTCGCGCAGCGCGATCGCGAAGAGGCGCGCCATGCCTTCCCGATGGACGGACGCCGCCTGGTCCGGGTCATCGAAGACCTCGATCCCGACCTCATCGCCATGGTCGACCAGGCCCGGGAAGCCGATCATGGTCGCGCCGCTGGCGGGGTCGCGCACCTCGAGCAGTTCGGGCAGCTCGCCGAAGGACCAGTCGCGCCAGCGCTGGCTGGCGTCGGCGAGCAGGCCCGCGGGTACGGCCGCCTGCGATGCCTCCACCTGCCCTTCCGGCGCCTCCTCCCGGTCCGGCGCGGCGGACTCCTCGCGCGCCCCGCCCGCCGGCGCCGTCGCGCGCAGGCGGCTCGCCGCGTCGGCCAGCGCGCTCTGGAAGGCGCCTTGTGCCTGCTCGCCGTACTCCGCGCGCAGGGCGCCGAGGCTGCGCGACTCGGCGACGAAGCGGCCTTCGTTGGTGACCAGGCGAAGCCGCATCACGAGGTGGGCAGGCAAGGCCTCGGTCCGGAAGTCGGCGGCGAGGACCTGCAGCGAGCGTTCCTCGCGCAGGTCCTGCCGCAGCGCCTCGACCAGGGGCATGTCGCCCCGGCGCCCCGACCAGCGCTCCACGAAGCCCGCGGCATAGGCCGGCAGCGGCACGACGTGGCGACGCAGCTTCGGCGGCAATGACTTGAGCAGCGCCTCGACCTTCTCGCGCAGCATTCCCGGCACGAGCCATTCGCAGGCGGCGGCATCGACCTGGTTGAGCAGCGGCAGCGGCACGGTCATCGTGATGCCGTCGTCGCGTGCCCCCGGGTCGAAGTGGTAGTCGAGCCTGAAGCGGGCGCCCCGCTGCCGGATCTCGCGCGGGAAGGCCTGGCTGTCCACCCCTTCGGCGTCCTTGCGCAGCAGGGACTCCCGGTCGAGGCGAAGCAGCTTCGGCTCGGCCCGCACCGCCTTGCGGTACCACGCCTCGAGCGCCTTGCCGGTGGTCACTTCGGCGGGCACGCGGGCATCGAACCAGTCGAACAGGAAGTCCTCGTCCACCAGCAGTTCGGGACGCCGGATGCGATGCTCGAGCTTCTCGATCTCGGCCATCAGGCGCCGATTGTGGGCAAGGAAAGGCAGGTGGGTCGCGCGGGACGGCTCCAGCCACTCGTCGCGCACCAGCGCATGGCGGATGAGCGCCTCGCGCGCCAGCGCCGGCTCGCGCCGGGCGAACGGCACGCGGCGCTGCGCGTAGAGCACGAGGCCGTAGATCGTCCCGCGCTCGTACGCGACGATCTCCCCCGCCTCGCGGGACCAGAAGGGATCGGACCAGCTGCGTCGGACCAGGTGGGCGCCGATGCGCTCGATCCAGCCCGGCTCGACCCGGGCGATCAGGGCACCCTGGTCCGGCGCGAGGCCGAGCT
>DAIMFM010000014.1:7430-21721 GCA_036724585.1 Burkholderiaceae bacterium
GCATGGAGCCGCCCGGTATCGACGAGCTCCGCGGCCATCAGCCAGCGCGGCGGCTTGCGCACGGACGATCCGGGATGGATCGCGAACCGCGTCTGGTGGGTGCCCATGTAGAGCGCGTCGTCCGGCGCGCGGGTGCCCAAGTTGCCGAGCAGTCCGGTCAGCAGCGCCTGGTGGAGCGCGGCGGCGCTCGCCGCTGCGTCGCCGATGCGCCAGTCCATCTCGCGCACGGTGCGCTCGAGCTGGGCATGGACATCGGCCCATTCGCGCAGCCGGCGCACCGACAGGAACTCGCGCTCGAGCCGCGCCGCGAGCTGCCGGTTCGATTCGCCCCGCGCGGCGCGTCCCTCGACCTGCGCCTGCCAGTAGTCCCACAGGCGGACCCAGGCGACGAAGTCGCTCGCCGGATCGGCGAAGCGGCGATGGGCCGCATCGGCCGCCTGCTGCGAGGCGAGGGGTCGCTGGCGCGGGTCCTGCGACGACAGCCCGGCGGCGATGACCATGACCTCGCGCAGGCAGCCGCCCTCGTGGGCGGCCAGCAGCATCCGACCGATGCGCGGATCGAGCGGCAGGCGCGCCAGCTGCCGCCCGACCGGGGTGAGCGCGCCGTCCTCGTCGATGGCATGCAGTTCCTGGAGCAGGGCCAGCCCGTCGACGATCGCCTTGCGCGGTGGCGGGTCGACGAAGGGGAAGGAAGCGATGTCCGACAGGTGCAGGGAGCGCATCCGCAGGATCACGCCCGCCAGCGAGGAGCGCAGGATCTCCGGGTCGGTATGCGCCGGCCGGGCGTCGAAATCGTCCTCACCGTAGAGCCGGATGCACACGCCATCGGCGACGCGCCCGCAGCGGCCGGCGCGCTGCCGGGCCGCCGCCTGCGAGATCGGCTCGATCTGCAGCTGCTCGACCTTGCCCCGGTAGCGGTAGCGCTTGACGCGGGCGAGTCCGCTGTCGACGACGTAGCGGATGCCCGGGACCGTGAGCGAGGTCTCCGCCACGTTCGTCGAGAGCACGATCCGGCGCCCGTCCCCCGGGGCGAAGATGCGCTGCTGGTCCGCGGCCGGCAGGCGGGCGAATAGCGGCAGGATCTCGGGCGCGCCCCGCCCCAGCGGCGACCCGGATCCGGCCTGGCGCGCCGCCGCACGGCGCAGGTGTTCGGCGCAGTCGCGGATCTCGCGCTCCCCGGGCAGGAAGACCAGCACATCGCCGGGCGCCTCGCGCCAGAGCTCGTCGATGGCCGCCTCCACCCGCGCCGGCAGCTCGTCCTCGTCGTCATCGTCCCCCCGCCGGCCCCGGCCGTCCTCGGCCTCGGTCTCCAGCGGCCGCCAGCGCACCTCGACCGGGTAGAGCCGGCCCGACACCTCGATCACGGGCGCCGGTCCGTCGGGACCGGCGAAATGCGCGGCGAAGCGCGCCGAATCGATCGTGGCCGAGGTGATCACGAGCTTGAGGTCGTCGCGCCGCGGCCCTTCGATGAGCTGGCGCAGGTAGCCCAGCAGGAAATCGATGTTGAGGCTGCGCTCGTGGGCCTCGTCGATGATCAGCGTGTCGTACTCGGAAAGCAGCGGGTCGGCCTGGGTCTCCGCCAGCAGGATGCCGTCGGTCATCAGCTTGATCGCCGCACCGGGCGACAGGGTCTCGCCGAAGCGGATCTTCCACCCGACATGCCTGCCGGGAGGCGAGCCGAGTTCCTCGGCGATCCGCCGCGCCACCGAGGTGGCCGCTATCCGTCGCGGCTGCGTATGGCCGATACGGCCGCGCCGCCCGCGGCCGGCGAGCGCGCAGATCTTGGGCAACTGGGTGGTCTTGCCCGACCCGGTTTCGCCGCTGACGATCACCACCGGCGAACGCCGCAGCGCGGCGGCGATCTCGTCGCGCGCGGCGCTGACCGGCAGGTCGGCGGGGAAATCGAACTCGGGCAGTGGCTCGGGGACGTAGGGCGCGCGGGCCTCGCCGGGCCGCCGCGGCACGCCACCCGTCGCCTGGCGCCGTCCCGATCGTCGCTTTTTTGACGGCCGGGCCGTGGCTTCGGGATGCGTCGGCATGGCGCGAAATTATAATCGCCGCATGAACGACGATTCGCCGCCGGCCCTGCACGCACCAGGCCCGGACTCGATGCCACGCACCGACACGGCCGGCGGGCCGGACCACCAGGCCTCCTTTGTCTCCTGGCTGCGAACGGTTGCCCCGTATATCCATGCCTTCCGCGGCCGCACCTTCGTCATCGGGATCGCCGGCGAGCTCATCGCGGAAGGCCGGCTCACCGCCCTCGTCAACGACATCAGCCTGCTCAACGCCATGGGCATGCGGATCGTGCTGGTGCATGGCTCGCGCCCGCAGGTCGTCGAACAGCTGCACCTGCGTGGCCTCGAGGGTCGCTACCGCGACCAGATCCGGATCACGGACGACGTCGCGCTCGAATGCGTCAAGGAGGCCTCCGGTGAACTGCGCCTCGATATCGAGGCGGCATTCTCCCAGGGCCTGCCCAACACCCCGATGGCCCACTCCACCGTGCGCGTCGTGTCGGGAAACTTCATCACGGCCCGGCCGGTCGGCGTCGTCGATGGCGTGGACCACGAGCACACGGGCCTGGTCCGCAAGGTCGATGCCGCCACGATCCGCTTCGCCCTCTCGAGCGGCGCGGTCGTCCTGCTCTCGCCGCTCGGCTTCTCGCCCACCGGCGAGATGTTCAACCTGAGCATGGAGGACATCGCCACCCGCACGGCCATCGCGCTGGACGCGGACAAGCTCATCTTCCTGACCGAGACGGACGGCGTGCCCGACGGCAGCGGCGGCATCCTCGGCGAGATCTCCGAGGAAGACGCGCGTCGCCTGCTCTCCTCCGGCGACCTCGACCCCACCAGCGAGTTCTACCTCCGTCACGCGGCCCAAGCCTGCGACGGCGGCGTCGCGCGGGCCCACATCGTGCCTTTCCGGATCGACGGCAGCCTCCTGCTCGAGCTCTTCCAGCACAACGGCGTCGGGTCCATGCTCGTCGAGGAGACGCTCGAAGCCCTGCGTGATGCGACCATCGACGATGTCGGCGGCATCCTCGCGGTCATCCGCCCGATGGAGGAGGAAGGCATCCTCGCGCCCCGGGACCATGCCCAGATCGAACGCGACGTCGAGAAGTTCATCGTCATCGAGCACGACGGCGTCATCTTCGGCTGCGCGGCGCTCTATGCGTACGAAGGCCAGGACATCGCCGAGATGGCCTGCCTCGCGGTCAGCAGCATGGCACAGGGCCAGGGCGACGGCGAACGCCTGCTGCGCCGGATCGAGCAACGCGCGCGCAGCCTGGGGGTGAAGCGCCTCTTCGTGCTGACGACCCGTACCATGCACTGGTTCCTGAAGCGGGGCTTCGTCGAGGCGCGCATCGACGACCTGCCCCCGAACCGGCGCGACATGTACAACTGGCAACGCCGCTCGAAGGTGCTGATCAAGCGCCTCTGAGCGACGGCCCACAAGGAGTTCGACCCATGACCCGGATGGTCAACTGCGTCAAGCTCGGCGAGCAGGCCGAGGGACTGGATTTCCCGCCCTATCCGGGCGAGATCGGCAAGCGCATCTACGAGCAGGTCTCGAAGCAGGCCTGGCAGGACTGGCTTCGCCACCAGACGATGCTCGTCAACGAGAACCGGCTCAGCCTTGCCGATCCACGCGCCCGCAAGTACCTCGCGGCCCAGATGGAGGCCTACTTCTTCGGCGAGGGCGCCGAGCGGCCGGCCGGCTACGTCCCGCCGGAGTCCTGATCGAGGTTCGGACCGAGCCGGGCCCTCGGCCCGTCAGCGCGACCGGCTGCGGCGCTCGATGCCGTCGGCACCCGCGACCAGCGCCAGGTCGGCGCCCCGGGCGGCGAACAGGCCCACGGTCACCACGCCGGGCCACTGGTTGATCGTCCGCTCGAGGCCGACGGGATCCCGTATCTCCAGCCCTGCGACGTCGAGGACCAGGTTGCCGTTGTCGGTGACGAAGCCTTCGCGCAGCCGCGGCTGCCCGCCGATCGCGCGGATCGATGCGGCGACCAGCTCCCGCGCCATCGGCACCACCTCCACGGGCAGGGGAAAGCGGCCGAGCGTGGCGACGCATTTCGAGCGGTCCACGATGCACACGAAGCTGCCGGCCGCCGCGGCGAGGATCTTCTCGCGCGTGAGCGCACCGCCGCCGCCCTTGATCATCGCCAGCGAGGGATCGATCTCGTCCGCCCCGTCGACATAGACGGGGATCGGCCGCCCCGCCGCGATGACCTCGTTGAGGTCGAGCACGGCGATGCCATGGCCCAGCAGCCTGTCGGTGCTCGCCTGCGAGCTCGATACGGTGCCCGGCACCCGGTCCCGGATCCCGGCCAGGAGATCGATGAAGTGGTTCACCGTCGAGCCGGTGCCGACGCCGACGATCTCGCCCGGATGCAGGGTGGCGAGCGCCGCCTCGGCCGCGGCGCGCTTGAGCGCATCCTGGTTCATGGGGATGTCCGGTTGCTGGGAAAGGCCCGATTCTATCCGGCCTGCCCTGCCCGCATCGCCGGCGCGTGATGCACCCGAAGCCGGGCCCCCGTCAGGCGGCCTCGCCCGCCACGGGCCCGGTAAGCGCCCTGAGGATCGACTGGTTGCAGCGATCGAGCGACACCAGGGCCTCGTCGAGCATGCCCGAGAGCCTCGGGTGCGGACCCTGCTCCACCGCCTCGACGATGCGCAGGTAGGGCTGGTATGGACCCCGGTCTCCGACCAGCGACTCCTGCACCCGGTCGGGCAGCTTCAGGCGTGCGAGGAGTTCCTCGAAGGGTTCGCTGAACATCTTGTCGAGAAGGGAGAACACGCCCAGGATGAACATCTCGTCGCGCGCCTCGGGATCGATGTCGCCGACCAGGTGCTCGAGGAACAGGCCGCGGCGAAACGAGGCGAACATCACCGGTCGCAGGTTGGCGTTCTTGCTCGATGTCGACAGCAACAGCGCGAGCCACTTCTTGAGCTTCTTGGTGCCGAGCATCATCAGGGCGTGGCGGAACGACTGCACCTCGACGCGCAGGCCGAAGGCCGGCGAGTTGATGTAGCGCAGCAGCCGGAACGCGAGCGCCGGGTCCTGGCGCACTTCCGCCTCCATCGCATCGGTGTCCTCTTCCCGGTCGATCATCTGCAGCAGGCGCGACACCGTCATGAAGTCGGGATTCGACGAGGCCTGGCCGGCATGGTCGAGCGCATCGCGGAACGGCCAGCCGATCACGGCCTCGGCGCCGGTGTCGAAGCACTTGCCCATGATCTCGATCGACTGCACGCCGGCCTGGGCGTAGGGGATCGAGCGCCGGGCTGCCGCCTGGCGGGCATGCGCGACGCCTTCGTCGAGGCGCCGGTCCTCGTCGACGTGGATCAGCGCGAGCTTGAAGGCGGGCAGGAGCGCGGCCGGCAGCTCGCCGGCGGGGCGGCCGCGCAGTACGAGGGTGTAGCCGTGGCGGTGCAGCGCCTCGATCAGCTCGAGCCCGGCGGCATCACCGGCGAGCCGGCCGGGAACCTCGAGCCAGACCATTGCCGGTGCGTCCGTCTCGAGCAGGCTGGCATCGGGCGCATCGTCGCCGAGGTCGACCAGGACCGGGGTCGCGGACTCCGGCCAGAGCTGGCCGAGGCTCGCGCAGATCCGGGAAGCCGACAAGGGGCGGCCGTCCGTGCCCATGAACGAGAGGCGGGTCGCCATCGCGTTGCGGTTGCGGCCGACGATCGGCGCATAGCCGATCAGCGCATCGGCCAACGAGGTACTGCTCTGGGTGCCCATCGAGATGCAAGCCTCAGCGAATGTAGTTGAAGAGTGAAGTCGAGGAGAGCTTCGCGTACGTCTGCATCGACGCCTCGAGGCCGTTGTGGATCCTGGCGAACTCGGAGATCGCGGCGGCGAAGTCGACGTCGACGATCGCCGACAGTCGGGTCTGGGCGTCGAGTTCGCTGTTGTCGAGCGAGTCCTCGACCTGGTCGATCATGCGCAGCTGCCCGCCGACGGTCGAGCGTGCAAGGCTGGCCGAGGCCAGCCCGCTGTCCAGGCCATTGATGGCGGCCTCGGTCGCGGCCTGGATCTCGGCCGCTGTCGCGTCGGGATCGGACAGCGTGGCGGCCGCCGCATCGAGCACGGCGAAGATCGACTGCCGGCCACCAGCGCCGTCGGGAATCGACATGAAGGCCGCATGGCCGTCGAGCGAGGTCGACACCCGGACATCCTGGCCGACCTGCTGGCTGCCGGGATCGGCGACGTAGTCCACCACGGCCGCGGTCTCCACGAAGGGCGCGGTGCGCGTGCCCTGGCCGCCGAACACGAAGGCGCCGGAGCCGTCCCGGGTGTTGGCGACCGCCAGGAGCTCGGCGCGAAGACCACGGATCTCGTTGGCGATCGAGGCGCGGTCGTTCGCGTTCAGGGTGGCGTTGTTGGCCTGCAGGACGAGGTCGCGGGCCATGTTCATCAGGTCCGCACCGGTCCCGAGCGCGGTATCCGCCTGCTGCAGGATGGTCCGCGCGAAGCCGACCATGCGGCGCTCGACATCGATGCGGGTGATCTCGCCCCGCACGCTCGCGGCCTGCGCTGCGGCGACGGGATCGTCGGCGGCCCGAGTGGACTTCTCGCCCGTGGCGATCTGCTGCTGCAGCTGGTGCAGCCGGCTCTGCTGGCTGTTCATGGACTGGATCGCGCGATCGAACGCCGTGGCGGTGGATGTGCGGGTCACTGGAATTTCCCCTTGCCCATTCAGTTGGTGGCGTTGATCAGCGCGTCGAACATCTGCTGCGAGGCCGTGATCACGCGCGCCGCGGCCTGGTACGCCTGCTGGAACTGGATCAGCCGCGCCGCCTCTTCGTCCAGGTTCACGCCGGAGACCTCGTCACGCGCGGTCGTCGCGCTTTCGCGCCAGGCTGTCGAAGCGCGCTCGCCGGCTTCCGCGGCCTGGGCACGGGCGCCGATTCCCGCGACCAGCTCACCATAGCCGTTCGTCACCGTCTTGCCGCCCACGATCCCGCGGTCGGCCAGCCCGAGCAGCCGGGCGGCATTGGCGTTGTTGCTCGCGACGTCGGCGGGCGGCGAGATGGTGATGCTGTCGCCCGCTGCCGGCGTGCCGTCGAGCACGAGGCTCCAGCCGTTGAAGCTCACGGTATCGCCCGGGCTGTAGGCGATGCCGGCGGGATCGCCGGTCCCGGCGCCGCTGACCGAATAGGTCCCAGGGCCGGTGAAGGTGATGGTCACCGGCGCGGCGGTGCCGGCGTCGTTCGTGGTCACGTCGAAGCCCGCCACCGACAGCGTCCCCGCGTTGCCGGCGCCCAGCTTCGGCGTGGCCGGCGCCGCCGCGGCCCACCGGCCGGGGTCGCCGAGCACCATCGAGAAGCCGCCCGCGAACGCCGAGGCACTGTGGATCGTGTAGCGGTCCCCCGCCGCCACGGCGCCGCCATCGAGCGTGATCTCGAGTCCGTCGATCTCGATGGGCATGGCGGAGTAGCTCGTCACGGCCCCGTCCGAGAGGCGCTTGAGCTGGTAGCTGGCGCCGTCGTAGGCGAGCTCGTAGTCGCTGGCCTGCAGCTGCTCGCCCGCGGCGATCGTCGCCGTGAAGCGGGCATTGCCGGCATTGGACCCGGCGCCGATCGAGCGGACCTCGCCGGTGCGGAACACATCGGCGCCGACTTGTCCGTTCTGGTCCAGCCCTCGCGACTGCTGCGCGTTGTAGGCATGCGCCATCGCCCCGGCCAGCTGTCCCAGCTGCCAGCGCGATTCCTGGAGGTCGCGGTTGCGGAACTCCAGCAGGCCGGCGATGCTGCCGCCACCGAGCATGGACGCGTTCACCGGCACCGGACGATCGTCGTTGACCAGCAGCAGGCGCGCGACATTGGGGTTGTCGGGATCGTTGGCGACCTGGACGCGGGCGGCGTCCGCCCCGAGCACCAGCGCATCGCCGGTGCCGGCATAGAGCGAGACCGTCTGGTCATCGTTGACGTAGACGTCGGCCTTCACCTTCTGGCTGATCTGTTCGACCAGCCGGTCACGGCGATCGAGCAGCTCGTTCGGCGTGTGGCGGCTGCCGCCCAGCGAGCCGATCCGGTTGTTGAGGTCGGCGAGTTCCGCGAGCTGCTGGTTGAGCTCGACCGCCTGCTGGCCGAGCTCGCGATCGACATCGTTGCCGATCTGCCCGAAGCGGTCGTCGGCCACCGCGATGCGCTGGGCCAGGACGGTCGCCCGCTGGGCCAGCACCGAGCGGGCCGCCGGATCGAACGGACGATTGGCCAGGTCCGCCATGGCGGCGGTCAGTTCGTTGTACGCCGCGCCGATGCCGTTCGCGCTGTCGGCGAACAGCCGGTCGAGGCGGCCGAGCGCCCCGGCGCGGGCGCTGTCCGAGGCCTCGGCGGAAGTCGCGAGGTTGACCTCGCGCGCGAGGAAGTCGCTGTACTGGCGCTGGACCGTCACGATGTCGACGCCGCGGCCCATGAAGCCGCCGCCGCTGAAGGTCGTGGTCGCCTCGGCGAGGATGACCCGCTGGCGCGCATAACCCGGCGTCGCCGCGTTGGCGATGTTGTTCCCCGTCGTCTGCAGCTGCGCATAGGCCGCGCGCAGCGCGGAGGAACCTATCTCGAGGACACCCATCGGAGATCTCCGTCAGATCCGCGGCCGGCGCAGCTGGATCGTGCGCTCGATCGTGCGCTCCAGCTTGCTGGCGTAGTTCGGGTCGGTCGCGTAGCCCGCGCGCTGCAGGCCGCTGGCGAACGCTTCGGGACTGGTGCCGGCCTTGAGCACCTCGCCGTAGCGGCTGCTGCGGGTCATCAGGCGCGCCCAGTCGGTGAAGGCGTCGGCGTAGGACTCGTAGGCACGGAATTTCTCGACCGTCTTGCGGGCGCGCCCGTCGACATACTCGGTCGTCAGGACGTCGACGGTCGGGCCGCTCCAGCGACCGGTGGCCTTGATGCCGAACAGGTTGTGCGCGGCGCGGCCGTCCGGATGCCGCATCTCGGCGCGGCCCCAGCCGGATTCGAGCGCGGCCTGGCCCACAATGAACTCGGCCGGCAGGCCGGTCGCGCGCTGCGCGGCCTGGGCATGCGGATACATGCGGTTGACGAAGGCGACCTGTACCGGCGATGCCCTGGGCGCGCCCGCGGCGCCGGCCGCCTCCGCGCCCGCACCGGCCAGCCGCTCGACGCCCGCCACCCTGGACCTGGTTCCGTCGCCCCATGTCGAGCCCAGTGCACCCGCCAGGGCACCCGGCAGCCCGCCGATGGTGCTGATCGGGGCCTTCGGGGAATCGAGCAGCGTCCGTCGCAGCCCGGGCTCGAGGGTATCCGGGGACGGCGACTGGCTGCCCTCGGCGGGCCGGCCCTCGATGTGCCGGCTCAGCTGGCGCACGAGGATGTCGGCCAGGCCACTGGGCTGGCCGCCCACCGACTGGGCCAGCTGGCTGTCGAGCATGCTCTCGTAGGTGGACTGGCCGGGCCCGTCCATCAGCCCGCTGCGCGGGATCGCCGCGCGCATGCTCTTGAGCAGTTGCTGCATGAAGAGCGCCTCGAACTGCCTGGCGGCCTCCCGGATCGCCTGCTCGGGCTCGGCCGAGGCCTGGTGCCGCAGCCGGGAGAGGGCCCCCGCGTCCACGGCCAGGCCAGCGACTTCCCGCATCAGATGATCTCCAGTTCCGCCTTCAGGCTGCCGGCCGCCTTGAGCGCCTGCAGTATCGCGATCAGGTCCTGGGAGCTTGCACCGAGCGCATTGAGCGCCTTGACGACGTCGGACAGCCGCGCCGAGCCGGGAAGCTCCATCAGCGCCCCGCCCTCCTGCCGGATCGTGATATCCGACTTTTCGGCAACGACCGTCGAACCTTGAGCGAACGGGTTGGGCTGGCTCACCATCGGCGTCGAGCTGATCGTCACCGACAGGTTGCCGTGGGCGACCGCCGATGCCTCCAGGCTGACCGCCTGGTTCATCACGACCGATCCCGTGCGGGCATTGATGATGACCTTGGCCACCTCGGGCCCGGCCGACACGTCGATGAGCTCGAGCTCCGCCATGAACCCGACCCGCCGCGCCGGGTCCGCCGGCAGGCGCACGCGGATCACCCGCGGATCGAGCGCATGGGCCACGTAGCCCTCGGCGACGAGCTGGCCGAAGCGGGCATTGACCGCATCGGCCACGCGCTGGGCGGTGGAGAAATCGGTCCGGTCGAGCTCGAGGTGGATGAACTCCCCCTCGAGGACGCGGTTGGGCACCGCCCGCTCCACCGTCGCGCCGCCCGGCACCCGGCCCGCGCTCAGGTGGTTGATCGTGACCTTGCTGCCGCCGGCCGCGGCACCGGCCCCGCCGACCACGATGCTGCCCTGGGCCATGGCGTAGATCTGGCCGTCGGCACCGCGCAGCGGCGTCAGCAGGAGCGTGCCGCCGCGCAGGCTCTTGGCATTGCCCAGCGAGGAGACGGTCACGTCGATCAGTTGCCCGGGCTGGGCATAGGCGGGCAGCTGCGCGGTCACCATCACGGCGGCGGAGTTCTTGAGCTGGGGCGTGATCCCGGGCGGCAGGACGATGCCCAGCTGCGAGAGCATCGACTGCATGCTCTGGACCGTGAACGGCGCCTGGGTACTCTGGTCGCCGCTGCCGTCGAGCCCGACCATCAGGCCGTAGCCGATCAGCTGGTTCGAACGCACGCCCTGCACGCTGGCGAGTTCCTTGATGCGCTCGGCGCCGGCCGGTCCCGCGCCGATGCCCAGTGCGAGGACCATCGCGCCCAGGACGAGGCGCACCCGCGAACAGGAACCATGGCCGCAGGGGAAGAACATGTCGACAAGCATTCTTTCGGCTCTCCGGGTCAGATGGGCAGCCAGCTCAGGAAGAAGCGCGACAGCCAGCCGACGGTCTGCGCACGATCGACGTCGCCGCGGCCGCGGAACTCCACCCTGGCGTCCGCCACCTTGTTCGAGGCGACGCGGTTGTCGACCTGGATGCTCTGCGGGGCGACGACGCCCGAGAAGCGCAGCACGTCGACGTTCTGGTTCACGCCGACCTGCTTCTCGCCGGCCACCAGGAGGTTGCCGTTGGGCAGGACCTCGACGACCGTGACCGTGATGGTCCCGGTCAGCATGTTGTCCGACCCGGTCTCGCCCTTGCCCTCGAAGCTGTTCGAGCTCTCGCCTTCCAGCGTCAGGCGGTCGAGCCGACTGGAGCGCACGAACGGCAAGGCGGTGATCGAACCGCCGACGGAGCCCGAGCGGTCGATCGTGCTCGACGAGCTCTTGCGGGCCGAGGTCGATGGTCAGCAGGTCGCCGACATGCCGTGCGCGGCGATCCTCGAACAGCGGCCGGTAGGTGGCGACCTGGAAGATCGCGCCGTTGGCGACGACCGGTGGCGGCTGCCGCGCGGCAGCCGCGGCCCGGCCGGGCTCCGGGCGCGCGGTCGTGGGCTCGTGGACGGCGACGCTCGGCGTCTGCATCGACGAGCAGCCGGCCAGCAGGACGCCGGCCAGCAGGGCCAGCCGGGCGAGGAGCGAATGCGGGGCGGTCATGGCGCAGTGGGATCAGAGTTGGGTGAGGCGGGCCAGCATCTGGTCGCTGGTCTGGATCGCCTTCGAGTTGATCTCGTAGGCGCGCTGCGTCTGGATCATCGCGACCAGTTCCTCGACGACGTTGACGTTGGAGGTCTCGACGTAGCCCTGGCTCAGCTCGCCGGCGCCGTTGATGCCCGGCTGCCCCACGATGGGCGTGCCCGATGCGGCGGTCTCGGTGAACAGGTTCTGGCCGCGGGGATCGAGTCCGGCCGGATTGACGAACGTGGCGAGCTGGATCTGCCCGATCTGGATCGGGGCGGCCTGGCCGGAGACCTGGGCGGAGATGATGCCGTCGAGGCCGATGGTGATGCTCTGCGTATTGATGGGCAGCGCGACCGGCGGCGCCAGCGGATAGCCGTTGGGCGTCACGAGCTGGCCCTCGGCGTCGATCCGGAACGAGCCGTCGCGCGTGTAGGCCTGGGTGCCGTCGGGCAGCTGCACCGGGAAGAAGCCGTTGCCGTTGATCGCCAGGTCGAGCTGGTTGCCGGTCTGCTGCAGGTTGCCCTGCGTGAAGATCCGGCTCGTGGCGACGGGGCGCACGCCGGTGCCGATCTGCAGGCCGGTGGGCAGCATGGTCTGCTGCGTCGACTGGCCCCCGGCCTGGCGCATGTTCTGGTAGAGCATGTCCTCGAACACCGCATGCGAACGCTTGTAGGCGTTGGTGGCGACGTTCGCGAGGTTGTGCGAGATGGTGTCGAGCTGCGTCTGCTGCGCGTCGAGCCCGGTCTTGGCGATCCAGAGTGATCGAATCATGCTTGCTTGCTCCTTGGTCGGCCTCAGCCGCCCGTGCCGAGCAGCTGCGCCGCTCGCTGGTCGTTGGTTTCGGCGTTGCGCATCAACTGCATCTGCATCTCGAACTGGCGCGCGAGCTGGATCATCCCGACCATCGACTCGACCACGTTGACATTGCTGCCCTCGAGCGCGCCGTCGACGACCGTCACCTGCGGATCCTCCGGCGGCGGGATGCCGTCGCCGGTCCGGACCAGGCCGTCGGCGCCCTTGACGAGATCCTCCGGCGGCGGATTGACCAGGCGCAGGCGCCCGACCTGGACCGGCGGCTCGTTCCCCGTGCGCGTGCTGATGGTCCCATCGCTGCCGATCAGCACCTGGCTGTTCGGCGGCACGGTGATCGGCCCGCCGTCGCCCATCACCGGCATGCCGCGACGGGTCACCAGGATGCCCTCGGCATCGATCTCGAAGGCGCCGTCGCGCGTCATCGCCTCGTCGCCCAGGGGCGACTGCACCACGAACCAGCCGGGGCCGCGGATGGCCGCGTCCATCGGCCGGCCGGTCTGGCGGATCGGCCCGCTCGAGGTATCGAAGCCGGCGGTCGCCTCGAGCGCGAAGACGCGGCTGGTCGCCGTGCCCTCCTGCCGGATCGGTACCGACCGGAACGCGGCGAGGTCGGCGCGGAACGCATCGGTCGAGGCGTTCGCGAGGTTGTTGGCGAGCGCCGCCTGGCGCTCCTCCATGGCCTTGGCGCCGCTCATTGCGAGGTAGATCATGCGGTCCATCGCGAATGCCTCCCGGGATCAGTGCATCAGGCTGGCTGGGATCAGCGCAGGTTGACGATGGTCTGCAGGATCTGGTCTTGCGTCTTGATCGTCTGCGCGTTGGCCTGGTAGGAGCGCTGCGCGGTGATCATGTTGACCAGTTCGGCGGTCAGGTCGACGTTCGACTGCTCGAGCGCGCCCGACTGGATCACGCCCAGGTTGGCGCTCGCCGGGCTGCCGACCATCGCGACCCCCGATTCCGCCGTCTCGGCCCAGACGTTGCCGCCCAGGGACACGAGACCCTGCGGGTTGGAGAAGTTCGCCAGCGCGACCTGGCCCTGCGCCCGGGTCTCGCCGTTGGTATAGCGGGCCGTGATGATCCCTTCGTCCGAGATCGAGTAGCTCGCGAGGCGTCCGGCCGAGAAGCCGTCCTGCGACAGGTGGTTGACGCCGAACACCGAGCCGTACTGGGTCGTGTCGGTCATGTCCACCTCGACGTTGTCGGTCCCGCCCGCGGCGTTGGGGACGGCGATGGTGATCGGCATCGGCGTGGTGGCGGTATCGACCTTGCCGTTGGGCAGGAACGCCACCTGGCCCACGGCGGCGGTGCCGACCTGGGTGCCGTTCGCGCCGGCGTAGACCTCCCACGAATCCGGGGCGGTCTTGCGGAAGTACAGCGCGAGCGTAGTGTCGCCGCCCTGTGCGTCATAGACGCGCAGCGACGTCGCCGAGTTGTAGGTCGTCGGGTCGTTCAGGTCGAACGCCACGGTCGGGGCCTCGGCGCGCGAATCGAGGTTGAGCGTGGCCTCCACGGCACTGGTCGCGCGCGGCGGGATGTCGCCGGTGACCATCCGCAGTTCGGCCGGCACGCCCGGCTGGATCACGCCATTGGCGTCGGCCGGGTAGCCCGTCAGCCGGGAGCCGGCGCTGTTGACGATGTAGCCGTCCTTGTCCGGGTTGAACTGCCCGTTGCGGGAGTAGGTGATCGAGCCGCCGTCGGACAGGCGGAAGAAGCCGCCAGGTCCAGCGGATTCGCGGGGGACGCGAGATCGCCCTGCGAGAACTGCTGGGCGACCCGGTCCACCTGGACGCCGAGCCCGCCGAACTGGGCCCCGGATCCGTAGACGGTGTTCGCGATCACGTCGCCGAACTCGGCCCGGGACGCCTTCGCGCCCACCGTGTTGGCGTTGGCCACGTTGTGGCCGATGACATCGAGGTTCCGCGCCGCAGCGCTGAGTCCGGAAAGTCCATGCTGGAAACCCATTGCTTG
>DAIMFM010000015.1:0-3172 GCA_036724585.1 Burkholderiaceae bacterium
CGCACATCGAGCTCACGCGCGAAGTGGCGCGCCGCTTCAACCACCTGTTCGGCGGCGAGGCCGGCTTCGAGGACAAGGCCCGCGAGGCGATCAGGAAGCTCGGCAGCAAGCGCGCCCGCATCTACAACCAGATGCGCACGGCCTACCAGGAGCAGGGCGACGAGCAGGCGCTCGAGCGTGGCCGCGAACTGCTCGACCAGGCGCAGAACATCAGCCTGGGCGATCGCGAGCGGCTCTTCGGCTTCCTCGAGGGCAGCCGCCGCATCATCCTGTCCGAGCCGCAGTCGCTGCTCACGGAGACCTCGCGCATGCCGGGCATCGACGGACAGAAGATGTCCAAGAGCTACGGCAATACCATCGCGATGCGCGAGGATCGTGCCTCGGTCGAGAAGAAGATCCGCACCATGCCCACCGACCCGGCGCGCGTGCGGCGCACCGATCCGGGCGAGCCCGAGAAATGCCCGGTCTGGCAGCTCCACCTGACGTACTCCGACGAGACGGTCCGCGACTGGGTGCAGACGGGCTGCCGCAGTGCCGGCATCGGCTGCCTCGAATGCAAGCAGCCGGTGATCGACGCGATCGTGCGCGAGCAGGAGCAGTTCCACGAGCGCGCCCAGCCCTACCTCGACGACCCGCACCTCGTGCAGAACATCATCGCCGACGGCTGCGACCGCGCCCGCAAGATCGCGGGCGAGACGATGCGCGAAGTGCGCGAGGCCATGGGCCTGCTCTACGACTGAGTCGGGCTCATGTTCGAGCCGACCGCGTGCAGCGGTCCACCGGCCAGGTGCATCTGGCGCAGCGCCGGCAGGGACTCCAGCAGGTCGGCGAGTTCCGCGTAGGGCACGGGCTCGTAGATGAGCGTCCCCTGCATGACTTCGCAGTCGAGTTCGCGCAGGCCCCGCATCTCGGCCGCCGTCTCCACGCCCTCGGCCATCGCCCGCATGCCGAGCTTCGCCGCCAGCGTGGTGATCGCCTGGACGATCGCGGCATTGCCGCGGTCGGCGGGCAGGTCCTTGACGAAGGCCCGGTCGATCTTCAGCCCGTCGACCGGCAGGTTCTTGATGTACGACAGCGAGGCATAGCCGGTGCCGAAGTTGTCGATGATGACGTTGACCCCGAGGCGGCGCAGCTCGCCGATGAGCTGGATCGTCTTCTCGGGGTTCTCGATGAACGAGCTCTCGGTGAGCTCGAGCCGCAGCAGCTTCGGCGGGAAGGAGCGCTCGCTCATGAGCCGGTTGAGGTTCTCGAGGAAGCCGTCCTCGGCGAGCTGGCGCACCGAGATGTTGACGGTCACCGCCATGTCCTCGAAGCGGTCCAGGCCGAGCCGGATGCGGTCGTCGATGGCCCGGCGCACCGCCCAGAAGCCGATCTCCCGGATCAGGTTGCTCTGTTCGGCCATCGGCAGGAACTTCTCGGGCAGCAGCAGGCCGCGCGCGGGATGGCGCCAGCGCAGCAGGCCCTCGATGCTGACCACCTTGCGCTGGGCGACGTCGAGGATCGGCTGGTAGAAGAGGTCCACCTCGTCCCGGGCGATCGCCATCGGCAGCTCGGCGGCGAGCTGCATCTGCTCGGTGCGCTCGTCCGAGAGTCGGCCCGCGAAGAACTGCACGTCGTTGCGGCCCTCGGACTTGACCTTGTACATCGCGCCGTCGGCGGCCTTGACCAGCTGCTGCGGATCGGTCGTGTCCTCGGGCGAGAGGGCCACGCCGATGGAGGCCGACAGGAAGTACGCCCGGTTGTTCAGGATGAAGGGCTTCTCGATCGACGCCAGCACCTGGCGCGCGATGGCCTCGACCTCGGCCCGGTCGCTGGTGTCGTTGAGCAGCACGATGAACTCGTCGCCGCCCATGCGGCCCGCGGTGTCGCCCGGGCGGATCGCCGCCTTCAGGCGCGCCGCCACCTCGATCAGCACCTTGTCGCCGGCCGCATGGCCCAGGGTGTCGTTGATCAGCTTGTAGCGGTCCAGGTCGATGTAGAGGAGGGCGACCTCGCGGCGGCGCTTGAGGCTCGCCTTGAGCTGGTGCGAGACGAAGGCCCGATTCGGCAGGTCGGTCAGGGCATCGTGCAGGGACGCATGCAGGAGCTGCTTCTCCGCCGCCTTGCGCTGCAGGTAGAGCGAGAGGGTGCGCGACAGCACCTCGGCGACCTGGCCGAGGAATGCATCGCCGCGCAGGCTGACGGGCGACAGGAACAGCAGGACGCTCATCACCTCGTCGTGCTCGTTGAGGATCGGCGCAAGGAAGGCCGCCTGCGCACCGACCGCGGCGGTCTGGTAGCGCTTGGCGAATGCCGGCTCCTCGGCGACCTCGGACAGCCACACCGCCTTGCGCAGCGTCCACGCCTTGGCCTCGACCGAATCGGGGGCGATCGCCAGCGTCGAAGGCAGCTCGTCGAGCATCCGCACGAAGTTGGGATGGCCCCAGCGCTCGCGCACCGCGAAGCCGTCGCCCGCCCGCACCATGTGGGCGCCGCCGAGCCACGCGAGCTTGCCGCAGACGGTGATCAGCACCGCCGTGACGACGCGCTCGGGGTCGGTCTGCTCGCGCATGATCGAGGCGATGTCGCCGTCGATCTCGAGCAGCATGCGCTGCTGCTTCTCGCGCGTGATGTTGCGACCCGTGCCACGGTAGCCGGTGAAGCGGCCCGCGTCGTCGAACACCGGCCGCCCCGAGAGCGACAGGTGGTAGACGTTGCCCTCGTCGTCGAGCCGGCTGACTTCGAAGTGCTCGAAGGGCTTGTGTGCATCGAGGACCTGACGGTGCTGGGCCCAGTCGGCCGGCATCGATTCGGCCGCGATGCCGTCGCCCTCCCAGCGGCGGCGCCCGATCCAGCGCCGTGCCCACTGTCCGAGCACCGCATCGACGCTGTCCGAAAGCCAGGACAGCCGATGCTGGGAGTCGGTCTCCCAGATCCAGTCCGAACTCAGCTGGGTGAGCTCGCGGAACTTCGATTCGCTCGCCGCCAGCTGGCGCTGCATGGCCCGCATGCCGGAGATATCGAGGACGATCCCCTCGAGCCGGTCGACGGTGCCGTCGCGCCCGCGCACCGGGCGGGCGACCGACCGGACCCAGACCGTCTCGCCGTTGGGCCGCAGGTAGCGGTACTCGATCTTGGCTTCGCCGCCGTTGCGCACGACAACCGCCTGGGTGTCGGTGAAATCCGCGACCCA
>DAIMFM010000015.1:3246-11736 GCA_036724585.1 Burkholderiaceae bacterium
GCACATGGACCCAGGTGCCCAGCGATGCGAGGAGTGCTGCGGCATCATGCTGCGAACGCAGCCGCTCGAGGTCCTCGATCCGGCTCGCCTGCATCTCCAGCTTCCGGTGCCGGGCCTGCAGCAGCAGGGCGATGCCCACGATGGCCATCCCGCAGGACAGCGGCACCGCGACCGCCAGCCCGATCCATTCGGGATGGGTGATGCCGATCACCAGGACCGCGAGGGCGAGCGCCAGGCTGATCGCCGCGAAGGGCCGGCTGAATCGACCGGGATGTTGCGGTTTCGGGTTCTGGCTCACGCTCGGCAAATGGGACGTCGAGTAGGTTTTTCGATCCGGTGCCGAAGCCCCGAGGAATCAACAGGAAAGACGACAGCAATGCCCGCGACGAATCCCGTCCGCCGCCAGCCCCGGCCCGATCCCTGGATCGTGTCGTGGCTCGCCCGCCTGCCCGCCGGCTCCCGCGTGCTCGAATTCGCCTGTGGCACCGGGCGCCATGCCCGCGCCGCAGCGGCGCTCGGCCTGTCGGTCGTTGCCGTCGACGAGGACCCGCAGGCGCTGGCGGCGGTCGGCGACGGCGTGGACATCGTCAGGGCCGAACTCGAAGTCGCGCCCTGGCCTTTCGACCCGGCGGGGTTCGACGCGGTCATTGTCTCGAACTACCTGTTCCGATCGCGCCTCGACCTGCTGTGCGGGCTGATCCGGCCGACGGGTGTTCTCTTGTACCAGACATTCGCGCTCGGCAACGAGGCCTTCGGCCGGCCGCGCAACCCGGATTTCCTGCTGCGTCCCGGCGAACTGCTCGAGCTGGCCGCGCGCAACGGCCTGCATGTGCTCGCCTACGAGGACGGAATCCTGGGTTCGCCGGCCCGGGCCCGGGTCCAGCGGATCGTGGCCTGCCGGCCGCCCCTGCGCCTCGAATCGATGCCGATCGGCGACTGAGCACGCGGACCGGAGCGGGGCGGTCGCCGAAGCGGTGCCAGCGCCCGTTCATCGGCCCCCGGGGTCCGCTACACTACTCGTTTTTTGCGGGCGCATGACCATGATCAAGGGCAGCATCGTCGCGATCGTCAGTCCGATGCACGAGGACGGCCGGCTCGATTTCGAGCGCTATCGCGCGCTGGTCGACTGGCATGTCGCCGAAGGCACCTCGGCGATCGTCGCTGTCGGCACCACGGGCGAATCCCCGACGGTGGACCCGGAGGAGCACATCGAGCTGATCCGGGTGGCGGTCGAGCAGGCGGCGGGGCGCATTCCCGTGATCGCGGGTACGGGCGGCAACTCCACCCGCGAGGCGATCGAGCTCACCGAGGGCGCTGCACGGGTCGGGGCCGACGCCACCCTGCAGGTCGTGCCCTACTACAACAAGCCCACCCAGGAAGGGATGCGCCGCCATTTCGAGACCGTCGCCGAGCGCGGCGGGCTGCCGGTCATCCTCTACAACGTGCCCGGCCGGACGGTGGCCGACCTCTCCAACGAAAGCGTGCTGCGCCTCGCCGAGGTGCCCAACATCATCGGCCTGAAGGAGTCGACCGGCGACATCCCGCGCGTCTCGGACCTCCTCGCCAGGCTGCCCGAGGGCTTCGCGGTATACAGCGGCAACGACGACTGCGCCCTGGCCCTGATCGCCATGGGAGGGCACGGCGCGATCTCCGTGACGGCCAATGTCGCGCCGGGCCCGATGGCGCGCATGTGCGAGGCCGCGCTCGCGCGTCGCTGGGACGAGGCCCTCGCGCTCAATCGCCAACTGCTGCCGCTGCATTTCAAGCTGTTCGTCGAAGCCAACCCGATACCGGTCAAGTGGGCGCTCGCCGAAATGGGCCGGATCGAGAACGGTCTCCGGCTGCCCATGACACCGCTCGACGCACGCTTTCACGACGTGGTGCGGCAGGCGCTCAAGGACTCCGGAGTATTTCCCCGATGAATCGAACTTCTTCCGTCGGCACATGGTCGCGCCTGTGCCTGCTGCTCGTCCTCGCTGCCGGCATCGGCGCCTGCTCCCTCAGCCGGGAGCTCGAGGAGCGCAGCCAGATCGACTACAAGTCGGCCGGCGAGCAGCAGCGCGCCGAGCGGCTCGATGTCCCGCCCGACCTCGCGTCGCCGCGGGGCTCCGATCGCTACAGGGTTCCCGATCTTCCTTCCCAGCCGACCTACTCGGGTTACGAGCGGGGCCGTCGCCAGGCCCAGGCCACCGAGGGCGACACGATCGCAGCGCGCACGGTCCAGACCGACGCCGGCACGATGCGGATCGAACGCTCGGGCCAGCAGCGCTGGCTCAGCACCTCGATGACACCCGAGCAGCTCTGGCCGCTGGTGCGCGACTTCTGGCAGGAGGCGGGATTCATCATCGATTCCGAATCCCCCGAGGCCGGCATCATGGAGACCGACTGGGCCGAGAACCGGGCCAAGCTGCCGCAGGACTTCATCCGGCGCACGGTCGGGGGGCTGCTGGACAGCTTCTATTCGACGGGTGAGCGCGACCGCTTCCGCACCCGGCTCGAGCGGGTTCCGGGCGGCACGGAAATCTACGTGACCCACCGCGGCATGATCGAGGTCTACCCGGACAAGGTCGAGAAGGATTCGACCGTCTGGCAGCCCCGGCCGAGCGATCCGGAGCTCGAGGTCGAGTTCCTGCGCCGGCTGATGGTCAAGCTGGGCGCCGATGTCGCGCAGGCCGACTCGGCGGCGGCGGCGGTGCGCGACGCCAGCGCCCGCGCTTCGGCGATCAAGCTGGAGCATGGGCCGGACGGCGCGGCGCGACTGACCATCCCCGACGGCTTCGAGCGGGCGTGGCGCCGCGTCGGGCTCGCGCTCGATCGCGGCGGCTTCGCCGTCGAGGACCGGGATCGCTCCAACGGCGTCTACTTCGTGCGCTACATCGATCCGGAGAGCGACGCCCGGCGCGCCAAGGAGGGCGGCTTCTTCTCGAACCTGTTCGGCTCCTCGCGCAAGGAGAAGGAGCAGACCGAGGTCTTCCAGATCCGGGTCGAATCGACCGGCGAGGAATCGACCGTCCGGGTGCGTTCGGGCGACGGCGAGGCGGTGCGCGAAACCGATCGTGCGACGGTGACCCGGATGCTCGCCCTCATCCAGGAACAGCTGAAGATCTAGGAACGGGAAGAGAAGCAGGACGTGCGGTTCGCGAGCCTGGGGAGCGGGAGCGAGGGCAACGCCCTCGTGGTGCAGGCGACGGAGACCGTCGGAGGCCGTCGCACCACCTTGATGGTCGACTGCGGCTTCGGCCTGCGCGAGGCGCGGCGCCGGCTGCAGGCGCTCGACGTGGCCCCCGAGTCGCTGGCCGGCATCCTCGTCACCCACGAGCATGGCGACCACGTGGGCGGCGTGTTCAGGCTGGCGCGCGCCCACCGGATTCCCGTCTACCTGACCCATGGCACCTGGCAGGCGGTGGCCCGCATGCCGGGCGCGGCCGACTGCGAGCGCCACCTGGTCGATCCGGGCAGGGCCTTCGAGATCGACGGGCTCGCGATCGAGCCGGTGGCGGTGCCGCACGATGCGCGCGAGCCGGTGCAGTTCGTGCTCGATTCGGGCCGGGCGCGGCTCGGGGTGCTGACCGACCTCGGCCATGGCACACCCCATGTGGTACAGGCCTTCTCAGGCCTCGATGCGATCGTGCTCGAGTGCAACCACGATACCGGCCTGCTGGCGGCGAACCCGCGCTATCCACCGGCGCTCAAGCGGCGCATCGGCGGGCCCTACGGCCACCTCTCGAATTCGGCGGCCGCGGAGATCGCCACGGCGATCGACAGCCGGCGGCTGCGCCGGATCGTCGCGGCCCACCTGTCCGCGCACAACAATCGGCCCGAGCTCGCGCGCGCGGCGCTCGCCGCCGCGCTGGGGGCCATGCCCGAGGACATCCGGGTCGCCCTGCAACAGGACGGGCTCGCCTGGGTGGAGCTCGGGGTGTCGATGACTGTCTGAACTACTGGCTGTCCGGCTTCGTGGCGTCGGGAGTCGTGGTATCGGCACCGGCCTGGTCGGCGGCTTCGTCCCGGGCGCCTTCCTTCAGTTCGGCGGCCTTGTGCCTGGTCGCCTCGGCCAGCTCGGCCGCCTTGTCCTTCGCCGTCGCGCCCATCTCCGCGGCCTTGTCCCTGGCCTGCGCACCGATCTCGGCGGCCTTGTCCGCCGCATCCCCGGCGAGTTCCCGGGCGGCATCGACGGCGGCGCCGGCGGCCTCCCCGGTGGCATCGGCGGCTTCCGATGCCTTCTGCCGGGCGTTGTCGACCGCGGCCTGTGTCTCCTGGTCGGCCTGGTCGCTGCAGGCGGCGAGGCCGAGCGCGACGAGCGAGGCGAGGAGGATTCGATTCTTCATGTTCATTCCCCGGAAGTCGTGGGAGGTTACGACCCGACCAGTCTATGGAGGCAATCTGGCGGAAAGGAACGTTGCCTCGCCCCCGGCATGGCATTGCGGGGGCAATCCATGGCATCCGCATGGCGTTCCGGGGGCAGGGCGACCTGGACTAAACTGCGGGCATTCGACCCTTGGTGAACCGACGCAGGACGAGCCGATGCACGAATCCGAAGACGTCGTGGGCGAAGGGCGGTGGGTTTCGCTGCGCTACCGGCTGTACGATTCGACCGCCCAGGCCCTCGAGGACCGCGACCGCGAGGAGACCTACCTGCATGGCGGTTTCGGCCACCTGTTCCCGAAGATCGAGGCGCTCCTCGAAGGACGCCATGTCGGGGAGCAGGTCTCCGTCTATCTCGAGCCGGAGGACGCCTTCGGCGACTACGATCCCGAACTGCTGCACATCGCCCCGCGCGAGCGTTTTCCCGAGACCCTCGAGCCCGGCATGGATTTCGAGGGCATCCCGGGGGACGAGCCCGATGGCCGGATCTACACGGTGACCGACATCGCCGGGGAAACGGTCGTCATCGACGGCAACCATCCGCTCGCCGGCATCGCGATCCGCTTCGACCTCGAGGTCACCGGCGTGCGCCCGGCGACCGACGAGGAGATCGCCGACGAACGCGCCCGCTGGGGCCATTGACTCCTGTCGGTCCCGACGCGGTCATGCGCTCGAATCCGGAGCCGTCATTCGGGGCGGTGCGCGAGCTGGCGTAGCGCGTAGACGAGCTCGAGCGCGGCCCGCGGTGTGAGCGCATCCGGATCCACGTCGAGCAGGCGGGCCATGATCGCGTCAGCGACCGGATCGGCGGGGGCGGGACCCTCGTCGGCGGCCGCCGGCAGCTCCACCCCGAACAGGTCCATCTGGTCGCCGTCCTCCCGGGCGCGCTCCTCCAGGCGGGCGAGCAGGGAGCCGGCCGCCCGCACCACCGGCGCCGGCATGCCGGCCAGCCGCGCCACCTGCAGGCCATAGCTGCGGCTGGCGGGACCATCTCGCACTTCGTGCAGGAACACGATGCCCTTGCGATGCTCCGCCGCTGCCAGGTGCAGGTTGACGGCATGGGGGTCGCGCGCCGCGATCGCGGTCAGCTCGAAATAGTGCGTGGCGAACAGGGCGAGCGAGCGATTGTGCGCGAGCAGCCGGTCGGCGATGGCATGCGCCAGGGCGAGGCCGTCGAAGGTCGAGGTTCCCCGGCCGATCTCGTCCATCAGCACCAGCGACTGCTCGCTGGCGGCATTGAGGATCGCGGCGGCTTCGGTCATCTCGACCATGAAGGTCGAGCGGCCGCCGGCGAGGTCGTCCGATGCCCCGATGCGGGTGAAGATCCGGTCGATCGGGCCGAGCGTGCAGTCGTCGGCGGGCACGAAGCTGCCGCAGTAGGCGAGCAGCGCGATCAGCGCGACGGAGCGCATGTAGGTCGACTTGCCGCCCATGTTGGGGCCGGTCAGGATCAGCAGGCGACGCTGCGGGTGCATGACGCAGTCGTTGGGCACGTAGCGCTCGACATGTGCTTCCACGACCGGATGGCGGGCGCCACGGATCTCGATGCCCGGCAGGGGCGAGAACCGCGGCCGCACCCAGCCCATTTGCGCCGCGCGGGCGGCGAGCGTGGCGAGGACGTCGATCTCGGCGACCGCCCGCCCGAGCGCCTGCCAGGCGGCGACGGACGGCTTCAGCGCCGTGACGAGCTCTTCGTAGAGCAGCCGCTCGCGCGCGAGCGCGCGCTCTCGCGCCGACAGGGCCCGGTCCTCGAACTGCTTGAGCTCCGGCGTGATGAAGCGCTCGGCGTTCTTGAGCGTCTGGCGCCGCCGGTAGTCGTCGGGCACCTTGTCGGCCGAGCCCCGGCCGACCTCGATGTAGAAACCATGCACCTGGTTGAAGCCCACCCGCAGCGAGGCGATGCCGCTACGATCGCGCTCGCGCGCTTCCAGCGCGGTGAGGTAGTCGCCGCAACCGGCGTCGAGCGCGCGAAGCTCGTCGAGCTGCGCATCGAAGCCGTCGCGGATCACCCCGCCATCGCGCGCCAGTGCCGCGGGCTCCTCCGCGATCGTCGCGCGCAGCATGGCCAGCGCCTCGGCCGGCGGCACCAGCGCCGCCCCGAGCCCGGCGAAGACGGTCGGCTCCAGTTCGGCGATGCGCGCGGCGATGTCGGCCAGCGCCGGGGCCGAATCGCGCAGGGCGGCAAGCTCGCGCGGCCGGGCCGAACCCAGGGCAATGCGTGCCGCCACCCGCTCGTAGTCCGGCAGGCCCCGCAGCAGCGGCCGCAGGCTGCGATGCGCGCCTTCGACCAGGGCTTCGATCCGGTCGTGGCGTTCGGCGGCGACCGATCGCTCGCGCACCGGCTGCTGCAGCCAGCGCCGCAGCAGCCGGCCGCCGGCGCTGCCGGCGCAGTCGTCGAGGATGCGCAGCAGGCTCGGGCCTTCGTCGCCGCGCAGGCTTTCGATGACCTCGAGATTGCGCCTCGCGGTTTCGTCCAGGACGATGAAGGCGTCGTCACGCCAGGCATGCAGGCCATGCAGGTGGCCCGGCGCCTGGCCCTGGGTGAGGGTGGCATAGGCCAGCAGGGCGCCCGCCGCGGCGAGCGCCTGCGGCTGGTCCGCGACGCCGAAGGCGGCGAGGTCGGCGCCGTCGAGGACGTCGGACAGGTCCTTGCGGGCGCGGGCGGTGTCGAAGCGCCAGTCGGGCTGGCTCGCGACCGAGCCCAGCACGGCCGGATCGACGCCGGCGAAGAGCCGTGCCGGGTCGGCGGACTCCGGCAGGACGATCTCCGCCGCGCCGATGCGGGCGACGGCCGCTGGCAGCCCCGCCGGATCGACTTCGGCGAGCCAGCATTCGCCGGCCGCGAGCGACATCCAGGCGAGCCCGGTCGGGCGGCCCGGGAGTACGGCCAGCAGCAGCGGATCCTCGCGCTCCGGCAGCAGCTGCTCGTCGGTCAGCGTCCCGGGCGTGACGATGCGGACCACCTTGCGCTCGACCGGACCCCGGGAAGTGGCCGGATCCCCGATCTGCTCGCAGATCGCCACCGATTCGCCGAGCCGCAGCAGGCGCGCAAGGTACTGCTCGACCGAATGCACCGGCACGCCGGCCATCCGCACGGGTTCGCCGTTCGAGTTGCCCCGCTGGGTCAGGGTGATGCCGAGCAGCACCGCGGCCCGCTCGGCGTCCTCGAAGAAGAGCTCGTAGAAATCCCCCATGCGGTAGAGCAGCAGGGTGTCGGGATGATCGGCCTTGATCCTGAGGTACTGCTGGAACATCGGCGTGTGTTCCGCGCTCCCCCTGGCCTGGCGCGATGTCTCGGCGGATCCGGTCATCTGCGGCGGGAAACGATGGTGCGATGGGTCGAAGCGTAGCGGCCGATACTACCGGATAGCGGGGGCCGGCCAGCCCGGACAGGGTCAGCGGCCGGCGTTCGACGCTCCCGTGGCCGCCTCGGCCTGCAAGGTCCTCTGGGCGTACTCGTCGCGCAGGTGGCGTTTCGAGACCTTGCCGATATCGTTGCGCACCAGCGCATCCGCGAGGTAGGCCGCGCTGATCCGCTGGGTCTTGCCAAGGCGTGCATTGGCCCATTCGCGGATTTCTTCGGCCGTGGCGCTCGCGCCTGCCTTCGGGACGATGACCGCGATCGGTGTTTCGCCCCAGCGCTCCGAGGGTACGCCCACGACGGCGGCCTCGGCCACCGCTTCGTGCTGGACCAGGACGGCCTCGATGTCGCTCGGGTAGATATTGAAGCCGCCCGAGATGATGGTGTCCTTCGCCCGGTCCATGATCGTCAGGAAGCCGTCTTCGTCGAAGCGGCCGATGTCGCCGGTACGGATGAAGCGCTTGCCGGTGGGGTCCGTCCAGAGGGTCGCGGCCGACTTCCCCGGTTCCTTGTTGTAGCCCTTCATCATGAAGGGCGAGTGGCCGACGATCTCGCCGATGCCGCCGGGCGCCAGCTCGACGCCGTCCTCTCCGATGATGCGGATGTCGTGGCCGGGCATCGGCTGGCCGACGCTGTCGAGCTTGTCCGGATGCTCGTGGGCAAGGAGCATGCAGCTGCCGCCGCCCTCGGTCATGCCATAGAACTCGATCAGCGCCCCGGGCCAGCGGCGCAGTACCTCGGCCTTGAGGCTGGCCGGGAACGGC
>DAIMFM010000015.1:11746-21590 GCA_036724585.1 Burkholderiaceae bacterium
ACTTGACCCGGAAGCTCGGCAGGTCGTGGCGATCGAAGTCGGGATGCTCCATCAGGCGGCGATACTGCACCGGCACGAGCATCGAGTTGGTCACGCGATGCCGCTGCGCCAGCGCGAGGTAGGCGGCGGCATCGAATTTCTTCATGAGGACGACGGTGCCGCCGCAGCCCAGCGCCGGCAGGAAGCTGACCAGCGTCGTGTTGGAGTAGAGCGGCGTGGACACGAGGGTGACGCTGTCGGGCTGGTAGAGCGACAGCGTGATGCTGCAGATCTGCGGCCAGCGCAGCTGGTTGGTGTGGACGATCCCCTTGGGCGTTCCCGTGGTGCCGGACGAATAGATGATGTTGAACACCGCTTCTGGGTCGGCCGGCACCGGCGTGGGTACGGCGCCTTCGGGGGCGAGCCATTCGTCGAAGCCCCGGAGCGATGTCGCGTCGTCCAGGCCGACGCCCCGCGGCCTGTGGCTCGCATGCTCGATCGCGGCGACGCCATTGCCCGCGCCGTCCGCGAAGACGATCCTCGCCTCGCAGTTGTCGATCATCAGCCCCAGGGCCTGCGGCGTCGTCAGCGGCGCCAGCGGGGCGACGGCGGCGCCGGCGCGCAGCGCGGCCACGAATGCGACGGCGTACCGGATCGAGTTCAGGCCGCAGATGGCGATGACGTCGCCCGGGCGGATGCCGTCGCGCTGCATCGCCGCCGCGGCCCGGTCGACCAGGCGATCGAGCGTCGCGT
Source organism: Burkholderiaceae bacterium (assembly GCA_036724585.1). GTDB lineage: Bacteria > Pseudomonadota > Gammaproteobacteria > Burkholderiales > Burkholderiaceae_E > JAMLIN01. The sequence goes on from DAIMFM010000015.1 coordinate 12,479, forward strand.
AGTCGACCTGCTCGGCGTCCTGGACCAGTGCGGCCTTCTCCGGCCAGAGCCTGGCGTGGAGCCGGACCAGCCCGGGCAGCGTGCCGAAGGGTTTCGCCCGTTCCTCGTGGAGGGCCTGCCAGCTTGCTTCCATTGTCATGCTGTCTCCCGTTTCCTTTCGCCGGTGGGCCGGCCCATCCTATTCTCGCCGGGAACGCCTCTTGCCGCTCGACCGGATCCGCCAGGACCAGGAGATGCCGACATGGCGAGGCCGATCTGGAGCGGCGCGCTTTCCTTCGGGCTGCTCAATATCCCCGTGTCGCTGATGTCGGGCGAGCGGCGCACCGACCTGAGTTTCCGCATGCTGGATTCTCGGGACAGGAAGCCGATCCGCTTCGAGCGGGTCAATGCCGAAACGGGCGAGGAGGTGCCCTGGAAGGAGATCGTCAAGGCCTTCGAGTACGACAAGGGCAGCTATGTCGTCATCGAGAAGGAGGACATCGCGGCGGCGGCGCCCGAGACGCACGAGTCGGTCGATGTCGAGGCCTTCGTCGACGCCTCGAGCATCAACCTGCGCTTCTTCGAGAAACCCTACGTCCTGGTCCCGGGCAAGAAGGCCGAGAAGGGCTACGTCCTGCTGCGCGAGACGCTCCGGAAGACCGGCAAGGTGGGCATCGCGCGGGTGGTCGTGCGCACCCGGGAGTACCTCTGCGCCGTGCTGCCCGAGGACGATGCGCTGGTCCTGATCCTGCTGCGCTATCCGCAGGAACTCGTCGACCTGGCCGACTACAAGCTGCCCTCGGGCAAGCCCTCGGACTACCGGATCGCGCCCAGGGAACTGGAAATGGCCGAGCAGCTCATCGAATCCATGACCGCCGACTGGACGCCCGACAGCTACCACGACGAGTTCCGTGAACGGCTGCTGGCCATCATCCAGAAGCGGATCAAGTCGTCGGGCGCCACCACCCGGGTCGAGGAGACCGAGCGCCACGAGGAGGCGGCCACGAACGTGGTGGACTTCATGTCGCTGCTCCAGCAGAGCCTGGACACGAAGAAGCGCACGCCGGCAAAGGCCGAGGCCAAGAAGCCTGCCTCGCGCTCCAGCGGCTCGGGCGGGAAGGCCGCGAAGTCCGCGAAGGCGACAAAGGCGACGAAGGCGACGAAGGCGACGAAATCCACGAAGAAGGCGGCACCGCGCAAGCGGGCCTCCTGAGTCGGGGCTCGTCCCATGGCGCGAACCGACTACCGCAGCAAGCGAGACTTCGGCAGGACGCGCGAGCCGGAGCCCGGCAAGCCGGTGCTGCGGGGTGGGCGCTCGATCTTCGTGGTCCAGCTCCACCATGCCAGCCGGCGCCATTACGACTTCCGCCTGCAGGTCGGCGATGCGCTCAAGAGCTGGGCCGTGCCGAAGGGGCCGAGCTACGATCCCGGCGTCAAGCGGATGGCGATCGAGGTCGAGGACCATCCGGTGGGCTATGCCGACTTCGAGGGGGAGATTCCGAAGGGCGAGTACGGCGGCGGCCATGTGGCGCGCTTCGACCGTGGCGTCTGGTCGACCGAGGGCGACCCCGAGGAACAGCTCGCCAAGGGTCACCTGCGCTTCGAGCTCTTCGGCGACAAGCTGAAGGGTGGCTGGCACCTGGTGCGCTCGGCCAAGCCCGCCCGCCAGCCGCAATGGCTCCTCTTCAAGGACGAGGATGCCTACGCCGGCACGCTGGAGGCCGACGACCTGCTGGCCGACGTGACCGAGGCCCCGGCCGGGGACCGCAAGCGCGCCGGCACCGGCAAGTCGCGCAAGAAGGGCCTGGCGACGCTTCCGCAAGGCGGGCGACGGCGCAAGGACTGGGCGGCGAAGGCGTCCGCCCTCGACGGTGCGCGCAAGGCGTCCGCCCCCGTCGGTTTCTTCGAGCCCCAGCTCGCGCGACTGGGTTCCTCGCCACCGCGCGGCGAGCAATGGGTGCATGAACTGAAGTGGGACGGCTACCGGATCCTCGCCAGCATCCGCGATGGCAAGGCCAACCTGTGGTCGCGCAATGCGCTGGACTGGACGGCGAAGCTCCCGGACATTCGCACCGCCCTCGAGTCGCTGCGGCTGGACTCGGGCGCGCTCGATGGCGAGCTCATCGCGGGAGGCGGCGCACGCGAGGACTTCAACCTCCTGCAGGCGACCCTGTCCGGCGAGCGCCAGGGCCACCTCGCCTATGTGCTCTTCGATGTGCTCCACCTCGATGGCGTGGATGTATCCGGGGCCGCGCTGGTCGATCGCAAGGAGCTGCTTCGCCAGCTCATCGACGGGGCGCCCCCGCAGCTCGCCTTCAGCAGCCACATCGATGTCGATGGCGATCTCGCCCTTCGCCTGGCCGGCGAGGGACGTTTCGAGGGCATCATCTCCAAGCGCGGGGACCGACCGTACCGGGGCGGGCGAGGCGACGACTGGCGCAAGACCAAGCAGCTCACCAGCGACGAGTACGCGGTGGTGGGCTACACCGCGCCCAAGGGCAGCCGCAGCGGATTCGGCTCGCTCCTGCTCGCGCGGCCGGACGAGGTCCACGGCTGGCGCTACGTCGGCAGGGTGGGGACCGGATTCAGCGATGCGCTCATCGGCGAGATTGCGCCGCTGCTGGCCAAGGGCGGGCGCAAGACGCCCACCGTGCACGTCGCGGACACCGACACCGACCTGCGCACCGCGACCTGGTTCGCGCCGCGCTTCGTCGTCGAGGTCTTCTACCGTGGCATCGGCGGGCAGGGCCTGCTGCGGCAGGCTTCGTTCAAGGCGGTGCGTCCCGACAAGGGCATCGACGACATTGCGGACAGCGACAAGGCGGGGCGGTCGAGCGGCAAGGCGAAGTCGGGCGGCAAGGGCGGGGCCGAGGGCGGGACGAAGGCAACGAACGGGGCGAAAGCCGTGAAAGGATCGAAGGGATCGAAGGGATCGAAGGAATCGAAGGGAGCGAAGGCGACGAAAGCCGCGAAAGCGACGAAGGGAACGAAAGCGACGAAGGGAACGAAAGCGACGAAGGGAACGAAGGCGGCGAAGGGAACGAAGGCGGCGAAGGCGGCGAAGGCGGGCGGCCCGGCCTCGCGGCCGGATTTCCCCCAGCTCTCGAGTCCCGAGAAGGTTCAAATACCGGACGACAAGGCAACGAAGCGCGACGCCAGGGAAAACTACGAGGCGGTGATGGAGCATCTCCTGCCGGAGATCATCGGCCGCCCCTTGTCGATCATCCGATGCCCCGCCGGCACGGAGAAATCGTGCTTCTTCCAGAAGCACCTCACCGCCGGGCTCGATCGGGTCGGGTCGGTCCGGCTCGAAGAGGAGAGCGGCCAGCACGACGACTATCTCGTGGTGGAGGATGAAGCGGGCCTCATGGAACTGGTGCAGTTCAATGCCCTCGAGTTCCATCCCTGGGGCTCGCATGCCCGGCACCCGGACCGGGCCGACCGGGTGGTGTTCGACCTTGACCCGGGCCCCGGCGTCCCCTTCGATGCGCTCAAGGCGGCGGCCAGGGACATTCGCAGGCGCCTGGACGAACTGGAGCTTGAATCCTTCCTGCGTGTCACCGGTGGCAAGGGCCTGCACGTCGTCGTGCCCCTGAACCCGGGATGTGAGTGGGACCTGGTCAAGCGCTTCGCCCGGGGCTTCGCCGATGCGCTCGCGGGCTCCGAGCCCGATCGCTTCGTCGCGGTCGCCACCAAGAGCAAGCGCCAGCGGCGCATCTTCGTGGACTACCTGCGCAACGGCCGCGGCGCCACCGCGGTGGCCAGCTATTCGCTGCGCGCCCGGCCGCGGGCGCCCGTGGCCATGCCGCTGGCCTGGAACCAGCTCGGCAAGCTGGCCAGGCCCGATGCCTTCACGATCCGGGATACGCCGCAGAAGCTCGGGCGTCGGCGCAAGGATCCGTGGGAAGGCATCGACCGGGTCAGGCAGGACCTCTCGCGCTGGGCGCAGGAGGGGTGAGGCGGCGCCGGCGGCCTGCGTCGTTTCCAGGCTCCGCGGAATCGTGTTGCTCGCGCCGCAGCAGCTCGCGCTTGCGCGCCAGGCCCCAGCGATAGCCCGAGGGTTCGCCGTCGCGCCGCACGACCCGATGGCAGGGAATTGCCACCGCCAGTGGATTGGCCGCGCAGGCCCGGGCCACGGCGCGCACCGCCTTCGGCGCCCCGATACGCTGCGCGATGGCGGTGTAGCTGGCGGTGGCGCCGGGCGGTATGTCGCGCAGCGCCTGCCACACCCGCTCCTGGAATGCGGTGCCGCGCACGTCCAGGGGCAGGTTCAGTCCGGTGGCGGGCGCCTCGACGAAACCGACCACCTGGGCGACCAGTTGCTCGAATGCACGATCGCCGCCGACCAGCTCCGCCTTCGGAAACCGGTCCTCGAGGTCACGCAGCAGTTGCTCGGGATCGTCGCCCAGCGCGATCGCGCAGATGCCGCGCTCGCTCTGCGCCACGAGGAGGGCACCGAGCGTGCACTGGCCGAGCGCGAAGCGGATCGTGGCGCCGGTCCCGCCGGCGCGGTATTCCCGGGCGCGCATGCCCAGCATCCGGCCGGCGCCTTCGTAGAAGCGGCTGCCGGAATTGAAGCCGGCACCATAGATGGCGTCGGTGATCGAGCCATGCGGCGCACGGAGTTGCTCGCGCAGCCTGTTGGCGCGCCAGGCCGAGGCGTAGGCCCTGGGCGTGAGGCCGGTCTCGGCCTTGAAGACGCGGTGGAAGTGCTGCGGGCTCAGCCCCACCTGGCGGGCGAGCTCGTCGAGCGTGGGGGGCGTGTCGGCCGCCTCGATCAGGCGGCAGGCCTGCGCGACCTGCGCGGCACGCCGGGCGGCGAGCGTGGCGCGATCGTCCCACGCGCGGCGGCTCGCGCGGTAGCCCGCGGCCGCGGCGGCGGCGGCGGTGTCGAAGAACTCGACGTTCTCGCGCCGCGGCAGGCGGCCCGGGGCGCCCGGCCGGCCATAGACGCCGGTGCTGCGCACCGCGTAGACGAAATGCCCGTCGGCCGCGACATCGCGCGCCCGCAGCGCCAGCCAGCGTCGCTCGTCCGAGGCGTAGCGGCCGCTCCCCTGGGTGATCGTGTCCATGCTGCTCGTCCTGTCCTGTTTCTCCATGGCGTCAATCTAGGCCGGAATTCCATCGCAAGCTCTCCGGATCTTGCGATGGAATTCCATCAGCCCGCCCGGCGCAGGGTCAGGTTGATCCGTTGGCTGCCGAGGAGGGGATGCGGACGATCCTTCACCGGCGCGACGCCGTGGTAGCGCAGGCGGTCCGCGCCGCCCCAGACGACGACGTCGCCGTGCTCCAGCGGCACCCTGGCGACCCGGTCGCCGCGCTTGCGCCCGCCGAACAGGAAGGTCGCCGCCATGCCCAGCGATACCGACACGATGGGAGACGAGAAGTCGCGCTCGTCCTTGTCCTGGTGCAGCGAAAGGCGGGAGCCCGGTCGATAGCGATTGACCAGGCAGGCATCGGGCGTGAAGCCGTCGAAGCCGGCGGCGAACGCGGCATCGCGCGCGAGCCGGGCGAACAGCGCCGGCATCGCCGGCCAGGGCCGGCCCGTGCCGGGATCGACCGCGCGGTAGCGATAGCCATGGGCATCGCTGGTCCAGCCGAGGGCGCCGCAATTGGTCAGGGCCACCGACATGGTGAATCCGCCGGGCGTGACCATGTGCCGGAACGGGGCCGCGGCCTCGATGTCGCCGATGGCGGCAAGAAGCTCGTCGGCGCAGGACAGGGCGTAGCCGCGCAGCACGAACGCGTCCTGCCCGATGGCGAGGCGTTCGTCGCTGGCGTCGTTCCCGAAGAGTCCGGTCGTCATCATGCCCACCCGATCCTACGCCGGACACGGGATCGTCGCGCGCCTCGAGGGATTTCCCGGATGGGCGGTTTGGGCCACACTGGCGCCACCGGGGCACGACGGTCGATCCGTCGACAAGGAGATCCGACATGAACGGCACGATGCCGCAGCGCTACGACGCCATCGCGAGGACGTTCCACTGGGGCATGGCCTTCCTGATCGGGTGGCAGCTGCTCAAGGTCTTCGATCGCATCGACGAGGGCGAGCACTGGGTCGGGCAGACGCTCGTCCCGGCGCACGTCTCGATCGGCACCCTGCTGTTCGTGCTCGTGCTGCTGCGCATCGCCTGGGCCGTGAAGCACAAGGACCGGCGCCCCGCGCCCGCGCCGCCCACGGCCGCGGCGGCAAGGGCCGGGCACTTCGTGCTCTATGCCGCCATGGTCCTGATGCCGATCACCGGCATGCTCTACATGGTCGGCAACGGCCATGGCGTGAACGCCTTCGGCATCGACCTCGTCGCCGAAGGCGAGGAGGTCGGCTGGATGGCGAGCCTGGGCAGCCTGCACTCGCCCATCGCCTGGACCCTGCTCGTGCTGATCGTCGGCCACATCGGCATCGCGCTCTACCACCACTTCGTCAGGAAGGACGGCGTGATGCAACGGATGGCCTAGGACTGTGCTGCCGGCAGCCTCGCGCTCGCGATCAGCTGGATGAGCGCGGCGAACACCTTGGGGTTGCCGGCCACGATGCGCTGTCCGAAGAGATAGTTGGAGTCGCCTTCGAAGTCGCCGACGAGGCCGCCGGCCTCGCTGACCAGCAGGCTGCCCGCGGCGACGTCCCAGGGGCTCAGGCCGATCTCGAAGAAGCCGTCGTAGCGTCCGCAGGCGGCGTAGGCGAGGTCGAGCGACGCCGCGCCCGGCCGGCGCACGCCGCCGGTACGCTCGATCAGCATGCGAAACAGCGTCATGTAGTCGTCCAGGTTGTCGAGCCGGCTCTGGGGAAAGCCGGTACCGACCAGCGCCTGGTCGAGCCGGGGGCGGTTCGATACGCGAATCCGTCGATTGTTCAGGAAGGCGCCGCGACCGCGCGTGGCGGTGAAGAGTTCGTCGCGGTTCGGGTCGTAGACCAGGCCCTGGGTGACCACGCCCCGCTGGGCCAGTGCGATCGAGATCGCGTACTGCGGCATCCCGTGGATGAAGTTGGTGGTGCCGTCGAGCGGATCGATGATCCAGACGTGCTCGGCCTTCTCGACGGGCGCGGCCTGCTGCCCGGGCGCATGCCCGGACTCCTCTGCTAAGATGGCGTGCCCCGGGTAGGCCCCGCGCAGCGTCTCGATGATCGCCGCCTCCGCTGCCTGGTCGACCTCGGTGACGAAGTCGTTGCGCTGCTTGCGCGCGATCTTGATCGTCTCCAGGTCGAGCGCGCCGCGATTGATGATCCGGGCAGCGCGGCGCGCGGCCTGGATCGCGATGTTCAGCATCGGATGCATGGGCTTCGGACGAGTCCAAACAAGCCATTCTAAGGTATCGCTTCGACGATCATGAATCCGTGCCCAGACGCGCCTGCCCGGCGCGTCGATTTCATCCTCGTCGAGCCGAGCCATCCGGGTAACGTCGGTGCGGCCGCCCGGGCGATCCGCGTCATGGGCTTCTCGCGACTCGTCGTCGTCGCGCCGGCGGATCCCGTGATCCTGTGCCATCCCCAGGCCATCGCGCTCGCCAGCGCCGCCGACGACGTGCTCGCCGCGGCGCGTCGCTGCGAGAGCCTCGAAGCGGCGCTTGCGAACACCACCCTGGCGCTCGCCCTGAGCGCCTCCGGACGCGAATTCGGCCCGGCGCCGGTCCCGCCGCGGCCGGCCTGCGCGGAACTCGTGGCCGAACTGCGCGCAAGCGCGCGGGCCCGCGTCGCGCTCGTCTTCGGCACCGAGCGCACCGGGCTGTCCATCGGCCAGCTGCAGCTGTGCCAGCGCCTTTGCGCGATACCGGGCGCCGGCGACTACCGCTCGCTCAATCTCGCGCAGGCGGTGCAGGTGATGGCCTTCGTCATGAGCGAGGCGCTCGGCGCCGGCACCGCGGACGGCGGCGCCTGGCTGAGCAGCCCGGAGCGGGCCCCCGGCACGCCCGAAGGCGAGCCGGCGAGCGGTGCCGAGGTGGAGGCGATGTATGCCCATCTCGAGCGCGCGCTCGTCAGGATCGGCTTCCTCGATCCGAAGCACCCGAAGAAGCTGATGCCGCGCCTGCGCCGACTCTTCGCCCGGACCCGCCTCGGCGTCGAGGAGGTCGACCTGCTGCGTGGCATCTGTACGAAGATCGAGCAGGGCATCGACAGGAACGACGGATGAAGCAGCAACGAATCCCCGCGGTCTACATGCGGGGCGGAACCAGCAAGGGCGTGTTCTTCCATGAGCGCGACCTGCCACGGGCAGGCGCCGAGCGTGATGCGCTGCTGGCCCGGGTCATCGGCAGTCCCGATCCCTACCGCCGGCATACCGACGGCATGGGCGGTGCCACGTCGAGCACCAGCAAGATCGTGCTGGTCGCGCCATCGCGCCGCGACGACTGCGACGTCGACTACACCTTCGGCGCCGTCTCGATCGAGGAGGCGTTGATCGACTACAGCGGCAATTGCGGCAACCTGTCGGCGGCGGTCGGGCCCTTCGCCATCAGCGAGGGCCTGGTGCCGGCCCGCGAGGGCGAGACGCGGGTGCGCATCTGGCAGCGCAACCTCGGCCAGCGCATCGATGCGATCGTGCCGGTCCGTGGCGGCGAGGTGCTCGAGGACGGCGTCTTCCAGGAGGACGGGGTGCCTTTCCCCGGCAGCGAGATCCGCCTCGAATACCACGAGCCGCTGCCGGTGCCCGGCGCGCCGGCGCTGCTGCCCACCGGTAGGCCGCAGGACGTGCTGGAAGTGCCCGGCATCGGCAAGCTGGCGGTGACCATGGTCACCGCCGGCAATCCCACGGTCTTCTTCCGGGCCGATGCGCTCGGCCTGAGCGGTCGCGAACTGCCCGAGGAGGTCGACCGCGACCGCCGCCTGCTCGAGCGCCTGGAGGCGATCCGGGCCCATGCGTCGGTGGCGATGGGGCTGGCCGAGACGCCGTCCGAGGCGAGCCGCCTGCGCCCGGCGACACCGAAGGTCTCGTGGCTCGCCAGGCCCGCGTCGTATCGCACGAGCGCCGGGGTGGAGGTGGCCGCCGAGCGCATCGACGTGCTCGCCCGCATCATGTCGATGGGGCGGCTGCACCATGCCTATACCGGCACCGGCTCGATCGCCCTGGCTGCGGCGGCGGCCCTGCCGGGCAGCCTGGCCAACGAGATCGCCCGTACCCTGCCGGGGGTCGCGACCCGC
>DAIMFM010000016.1:0-4422 GCA_036724585.1 Burkholderiaceae bacterium
CTGGCCAGCTGGCCGACCACCGAGCCCACCGCGCCGCTGGCGGCCGACACCACGATCGTCTCGCCCTTCTTCGGCTCGATGATGCGATTGAGTCCGTGCCAGGCGGTCACCCCCGGCATGCCGACAGAGCCGAGCCAGGCCGAGGCCGGTACCTTGCTGGTATCGATCTTGCGCAGGTCACGGCCGTCGGAGAGCGAATACTGCTGCCAGCCACCGGCGCCCACGACCATCTGCCCGACGGCGAAATCGGCATTGCGCGACTCGATGACCTCGCCGACCGTGCCCCCGCCCATGACCTCGTCGAGCTTCTGCGCCACGGCGTAGGACTTCGCATCGTCCATCCGCCCGCGCATGTACGGATCGAGCGACATGAAGTGGTGGCGCACCAGGACCTGGCCCTCCGCGGGCTTCGGCACCGGCGATTCCTCGAGCCGGAAATTCGCCTCGGTCGGCACGCCCTTGGGTCGCGAAGCCAGCAACCACTGCTTGTTTGTCTCGCTCATTTCTCTTCCTTGCGCAAACTCGGGTACTTGAAGGTGCCGCTTGCCCTTGCCGCCACCCTGCCCTCGCCGTCGTAGACCTCGCCTTCGCAGAAGGCGAGCGTGCGGGTCCGGTGGATGCAATGGCCCTCGGCGCGGATGTTCTCCCCATACGTGGGTCGCATGAAGCTCGTCTTGAGCTCCACGGTCAGCATACCCGGCATGTCGGGCCCGCGTGCCGGCACCTCCAGCGAGCGGGCCGCCATGGCCAGCGCGATGTCCATCATCGTGAGGACCAGCCCGCCGTGGGCCATGCCATAGGAGTTGCGATGCTGCGGCTCCATCGCCAGGGAGAACCGCGAATGGCCGATCTCCGCCTCGTGCATGCGGAAGCCGAGCCAGTCGAGGAAGGGGATCTCGAAGGGGAAGCCCTTGTCGGTAGCGGCCACGGACCGGCTCAGAAGACTTCGAACAGGCCCGCCGCCCCCATGCCCCCGCCGACGCACATGGTGACGACCGCGAGTTTCGCACCACGGCGCCGGCCTTCGATCAGGGCGTGGCCGGTCAGGCGCTGGCCGCTGACACCATAGGGATGGCCGACCGCGATCGCGCCCCCGTTGACGTTGAGGCGGTCGTCGGGGATGCCGAGCTTGTCCCGGCAGTAGATCACCTGGACGGCGAAGGCCTCGTTGAGTTCCCAGAGGTCGATGTCCTCGACCTTGCGCCCGGCCCGCTCGAGCAGCTTGGGCACCGCGAAGACCGGCCCGATGCCCATCTCGTCGGGCTCGCAGCCGGCGACCGCGAAGCCCCGGAATGCGCCCAGCGGCTTGAGGCCCCGCTTCTCGGCGAGCTTCGCTTCCATGACCACCACCGCCCCGGCGCCGTCGGAGAACTGGCTGGCGTTGCCCGCGGCGATGGTGCCGCCGGGCAGCGCCGGCCGGATTCCGCTGATCGCCTCGACGGTGGTGCCCGGACGCCGCCCCTCGTCGTCCGCGAGCGTCACCTCGCGCGTGACCATCTGGGCGGTGCGCGGGTCGGCGACGGCGGTCCGCACCGTGATCGGCACGATCTCGTCGGCAAAGCGGCCGGCCTCGGCCGCGGCACAGGCGCGCTGCTGGCTGCGGGCGCCGTACTCGTCCATCTGCTCGCGGCTGATGCCGTAGCGGCTCGCCACCTGCTCGGCCGTCTGCAGCATGCTCCAGTAGATCTCGGGCTTGGTCTCCAGCAGGCCGGGATCCTCGGCCATGTGCCGATTGGCCTCGTTCTGGACGCAGGAGATGGATTCGACCCCGCCGGCGACGAAGACATCGCCCTCGCCCGCCATGATGCGCTGCGCTGCCATCGCGATCGTCTGCAGGCCGGAGGAACAGAAGCGGTTGATGGTGACGCCCGAGACGCTGACCGGGCAGCCCGCCGACAGGGCGATCTGGCGGGCGATGTTGCCGCCGGTCGCACCCTCCGGCGGCGCGCAGCCCAGCAGCACGTCCTCGACCTCGCCGGGCTCGATGCCGGCACGCTCGATCGCGGCCCGGACGACATGGCCGCCCATCGTCGCGCCGTGGGTCATGTTGAGGGCGCCGCGCCAGCTCTTGGCGAGCCCGGTGCGGGCGGTGGATACGATGACGGCTTCACGCATGGCAAAACTCCAGTGGGGGTCGGGCGGGGGCGAATCGATGCTGCAGCCCCGGCCGGATCAGTCGTTGAAACCCTTGTCCTGCGCGGCAAGCTTCGCAAGCAGGGGCGCCGGCGTCCAGAAGCCCGGATCGCCATGGGGATTGGCCGCGAAACCTTCCATCGCGCGCATGACATTGTAGAGTCCCACCTCGTCGGCATACAGCATCGGTCCGCCCCGGTACATCGGGAAGCCGTAGCCGGTCAGGTAGATCAGGTCGATGTCCGAGGCGCGCAGCGCGATGCCCTCCTCGAGGATCTTGGCGCCCTCGTTGACCAGCGCGAAGACCAGGCGCTGGACGATCTCCTCCTCGCCGATCTTGCGCGGCGCGATGCCGATCTCCTCGCGATGCTTCGTGATGAGCTCCTCGACGACCGGGTCGGTGATCGCCTTGCGGCTGCCCGCCTCGTAGCGATACCAGCCGGCGCCGGTCTTCTGCCCGAACCGGCCCAGTTCGCAGAGCTTGTCGGCAATGGCGGAGTACTTGTAGTCGGGCTTCTCGACGTAGCGCCGCTTGCGGATGTACCAGCTGACGTCGTTCCCGGCCAGGTCGCTCATGCGGAACGGGCCCATCGCGAAGCCGAACTTCTCGATCGCCCTGTCGACCTGTGCGGGGCTTGCGCCCTCGTCGAGCATGAAGGTCGCCTGGCGCGAGTACTGCTCGATCATGCGGTTGCCGATGAAACCGTCGCACACGCCCGAGACCACGCCGGTCTTGCGGATCGTCTTCGACAGCTTCATGACGGTGGCCAGCACGTCCTTGGCGGTCTTCTCGCCGCGCACGATCTCGAGCAGCTTCATGACGTTGGCCGGCGAGAAGAAATGCATGCCGATGACGTCCTGCGGCCGGCGCGTGAAGTCCGCGATCCGGTCGACATCGAGCGTCGAGGTGTTGGTCGCCAGGATCGCACCCTTCTTCACGAGCTTGTCGAGGTTCTGGAAGACGACACGCTTGACGTCCATGTCCTCGAACACCGCTTCCACGACGAGGTCGACGTCCTTCACGTCGTCGTAGGACAGGGTCGGCCGGATCATCGCCATCCGCTTGTCGACGTCGGCGGCCTGGATGCGCCCCTTCTTCGCGCTGTTCTCGTAGTTGCGACGGATCGTCGCGAGGCCGCGGTCCAGCCCCGCCTGCTCGATCTCGAGCAGGTGGACCGGGATGCCGGCGTTGACGAAGTTCATCGCGATGCCGCCGCCCATGGTCCCGGCACCGATCACCGCGACTTCGTTGACCGGCCGCACCGGCGTGTCGTCCGGCACGTCGGGGATCCGGCTGGCCGCCCGTTCCGCGAAGAAGGCATGGCGCAGGGCACGCGACTCGGGCGTCTGCACGAGCGCGAGGAACCCGGCGCGCTCGACGGCGAGGCCTTCCTCGAAGGGCTTGTTCACCGCGGCGGCGACAGCCTCGATGCAGCGCAGGGGCGCCGGGTAGTTCTTCGCCACTGTCGCCACCGTGTTGCGGGCGAACTGGAGGTAGCCATCGGCGTTCGGGTACTCCACCTTCAGGTCGCGCACCCGCGGCAACTTGCCCTCGGCAGCCGCCTTGCGGGCGAAGTTGATCGCGCCCTCGACGAGTTCGCCCTCGATCATGGCGTCGAACAGCCGCGTATCGCCGAACCGTGACGAATCCACCGGGTTGCCGCTGACGATCATGTTGAGCGCCATCTCGAGCGGCACCACCCGGGGCAGGCGCTGGGTGCCGCCGGCACCGGGCAGCAGGCCGAGCTTGACCTCGGGCAGGGCGATCTGCGCCCCGGGGGCGGCGACGCGGTAGTGGCAGCCGAGCGCAAGCTCGAGGCCGCCACCCATCGCGATCCCGTGGATCGCGGCGATGACCGGGATCCGCGAGTCCTCGATCATGCGGATCAGCGTATGCAGGCTCGGCTCGGCCAACGCGGCCGGCGTGTTGAACTCGCGAATGTCGGCGCCGCCGGAAAAGCCCCGGCCGGCCCCGGTCAGGACGATCGCGCTGACCGTGGGATCCTTGCCCGCACGGGCGAGGCCGTCGGCGATGGCGCGGCGCAGGCCGATGCCCAGCCCGTTGACCGGCGGGTTGTCCATCGTGATCACGACGATGTCGCCGTGCTGGAAGTAGCGTGTAGCAGTCATGGCATGGGGCTCCATCGAAGGGAGTCGAGCATGATACGCGTCGCGATCCCGGCGCCGGGCGCCGGGGCGGTGGTGGCCTCAGACCTCGAGCCACTCCTTGCGGACCGAGGCGTTGGCGCGCAGTTCCTGCGGCGTGCCTTCGAAGACGATACGGCCGTG
>DAIMFM010000016.1:4432-14689 GCA_036724585.1 Burkholderiaceae bacterium
GCGAAATGTCCATCGCGATCGCGAGCTTCTGCTCGACCAGCAGTACCGAGATGCCGCGCTCCTTGAGCGTCTGCAGGTACTCGGCAACCAGTTCGACGATCTTGGGGGCCAGGCCCTCGGTCGGCTCGTCGATCATGATCAGCTCGGGATCACCCATCAGGGTACGACACAATGTGAGCATCTGCTGCTCGCCGCCGGAAAGCACTCCGGCGGCCGTGTGGCGACGCTCCTCGAGCCGCGGGAACATCCGGTACATGTCGTCGAAGCTCCAGCTTCCCGCCTTCGACCCCTTCATGCCCAGCAGGAGGTTCTGCTCGACGGTCAGGGTGGGGAAGATGTCGCGGCTCTCGGGCACGTAGCCGAGCCCGAGGTGGGCGATCTCGTAGGGCTTGCGCCCGAGCAGCTCCTGGCCCTGGAACCGCACCGAACCCTCGGCGCTGACCATGCCCATCGCGGCCTTGATCGTGGTCGACCGGCCCACCCCGTTGCGCCCCAGCAGGCTGACGATCTCGCCCTTGTCGACGTGGAGATCGACGCCGTGGAGGACATGGCTCTTGCCGTAGTAGGCGTGGAGATCGCGGATGACGAGGGTCGGTTCGGCCATGGCGGTGCTCAGGACTCGGTCAGCGAGGTGCCCAGGTAGGCTTCCTGGACCGCCGCGTTGCTGCGGATGCGCTCCGGGACGTCGGTCGCGATCACCTTGCCGTAGACCAGGACGCTGATCCGGTCGGCCAGGCCGAACACCACGCTCATGTCGTGCTCGACCATGACCAGGGTCTTGTTCTCGGTGACCCGGCGAATCAGCTCGACCATCCTCTCGGATTCGGACGTGCTCATGCCGGCGGTGGGTTCGTCGAGCAGGATCACGTCGGCGCCCGAGGCCAGGGTCACCCCGATCTCGAGGGCCCGCTGCTCGGCGTAGGTGAGCGTGCCCGCCTGCGTGTCGTGTCGCGAGCGCAGGCCGATGCGTTCGACGATGTCCTCGGCGAGCTCGCGGGCGTCGTTCAGTCGCGACAGCCGCCGCCAGAAGGAATAGCGATAGCCCAGCGCATACAGCGTGGCGCAGCGCACATTCTCGAAGACGGACAGCCGCGGGAAGATATTGGTGATCTGGAAGCTGCGCGAGAGCCCCATGCGGTTGATCTCGAACGGCTTGCGGCCGCTGATCTCCTCGCCATGCAGGCGGATGCTGCCGCTCGTGAGCGGGAACCGCCCCGAAATGAGGTTGAACACCGTCGACTTCCCGGCGCCGTTGGGGCCGATGATGGCATGGCGCTCGCCTACCGGGATCGCAAGGTCGACACCGCGGATGATCTCGGTCTTGCCGAAGTTCTTGTGGACCGCCGTGAGCTCGAGCGCGTTCATCGCCCACCTCCCGCTGCGGCCTGCTTCATGCGGGCTTCGATCTGCTGGTTGACTTCGTCCCATGCGGCCATGAAGTGCCGGCGCACCCGGGCGAAGAGCCAGCCGCCGGCCAGCAGCAGCAGCGCCGCGACGATCCATGGCACCGGTGTGGCCGCATCGAACTCGATCCCGAAGATCCTGACCATGGTGCCGACGCCCAGGGACAGCGTGAGGCCATAGGCCATCTCGACGAGCATGACGACCCCGGCCAGCAGCACCAGGCTGCCGGCGAAGAGCTTCAGGTAGGGCATGCGCAGGGCCCGGAACAGGCCCTCCCGGGCGACCCGCAGGTTGAGGAGCAGGATCGACGTGACGCCGCCAGGGGCGTACATGACCATCAGCACGAAGAAGATCCCCAGGTAGAACTGCCAGGCCGCCGTGTACTCCGACAGGGCCACGGCGAACAGGATGAACAGGACCGACCCGATGACCGGCCCGAAGAAGAACATTGCGCCGCCGATGAAGGTCGCGAGCAGGACAGCCCCGCTGGGGATCATCGACACCTGCTCGGCGTTGACGATCTCGAAGTTGATCGCCGCCAGGCCCCCGGAGATGCCGGCGAAGAAGCTCGACACCACGAGCACGAAGAAGCGCACCCGCTGCGTGTTGTAGCCGATGAACTCGGCGCGCTCCGGATTGTCGCGCACCGCGTTCGAGATGCGACCGAGCGGGGTCTGGGAGAAGGCGTACATCGCGATCATCGAGATGATGCACCAGGCGGCGATCAGGTAGTAGACCTGGATGGCCGGCCCCAGGTTGAAGCCGAGGAACGGGTCGCCCACCACCCGGTTGGAGCTGATGCCGGCCTCCCCGCCGAAGAAGTCCGGGAACATCAGCGCGCCCGCATGGACCATCTCGCCGATGCCGAGCGTGATCATCGCGAAGGGAACGCCGGCCTTCTTGGTCGTGACGTAGCCGAGCACCACGCCGCAGATGGCGCCGAAGATGCCGCCCACCAGGGGGATGAGGACGACGGGCAGGGGCAGCCGGCCGTCGCCGATCCAGTTGAGCGCATGGATCGCGAAGAAGGCCCCCAGGCCCGAATACACGGCATGGCCGAAGGACAGCATCCCGCCCTGGCCGAAGATCACGTTGTAGGACAGCGCGAAGATGATCATGATCCCCATCTGCGAGAGCAGCGAGATCGCGAAGCCGCTCGTGAAGACCTGCGGCAGCACCAGGAGCAGGACGATGGTGACCGTCCAGGCCAGGTACATGCCGAGGTCGATGGGACGGAATCCGACGCCGTTCATCTCAGTTTTCCCGGGTGCCCATGAGGCCGCGCGGACGCACGATCAGCATCAGGACCATCAACAGGTAGGGAAGCATCAGGGCGATCTGGGGCAGGGTCAGCGACCAGACCGAGTAGCCGAAGGTGTCGCGATCGACCTGGATCCCGACCATCGACAGCAGGTCGATCCCCGACCAGTCGAGCCCGATGGCGAAGGTCTGCAGGATGCCGATCAGGAGCGAGGCGTAGAACGCGCCGGCGAGCGAGCCCATGCCCCCGACCACCACCACGACGAACAGGATGGTGCCGAGCTGGGCGCCCATCGACGGCTCGGTGACGTAGGCGTTGCCCCCGATGACCCCGGCAAGCCCGGCCAGGGCGCAGCCGCCGCCGAAGGTGAGCATGAAGACCCGCGGCACGTTGTGGCCGAGCGACTCGACCGCATCGGGGTGAGTCAGCGCCGCCTGGATAACCAGGCCGAACCGGGTCCGGGTGAGCAGCAGCCAGATGGCGACGAGCATGAAGATCGCCGTGCCCATCATGAACGCGCGATAGACGGGGAAGGTCGTGGTGAACAGCGTGAAGAGCGAGCCGCCGAGGGCATCGGGCACCATGTACGGAACCGTGGACCGGCCCCAGATGATCTGGACCATCTCGACCATGATGTACGTCAGGCCGAAGGTGAACAGCAGCTCGGGGACGTGGCCCCAGCGGTGGACCCGCCGCAGTCCGTAGCGCTCCACCACGGCGCCGAGCACGCCCACCAGGATGGGCGCCAGCACCAGGGCGATCCAGAACCCGCTGCCGGGGAACGCCGCATCCAGCCACGTCATGATCTGGTAGGCGAAGTACGCCCCCAGCATGTAGAAGGACGCATGGGCGAAGTTCAGCACGCCCATCATGCTGAAGATCAGCGTCAGGCCCGAGGCCAGCATGAACAGCAGCAGCCCGTAGCTGATGCCGTTCAGCAGAGAGATCAGGAAGAATTCCACGATGGGGGAACGCCAGGCGAATATGGGCCGCGCCGCGTTGCTTCGATGGCAGCGGGTCGTCGGGACCCGGCGCCGGATCCGGCGCGCCAGCGCACGCCCCGGCCTGCCGGGGCGGGATGGCGCGCCGTCATCGGCGCCATGCCCGTCAGGGCTTGGACGGACGCTTCATCTGGCAGGACGTCGGCTGCGACGCCACATAGGCCGGGATCTTCGCCACCGTCTTCCAGCCGTAGCCGGTGTTCTCCTGGTCGAACTGGACTTCCTTGCCGTCGACCTTGGTCCAGACCCCGATGTACACCGGCTGCTGCATCTGGTGGTCGGATGCCCGCATCTCGAGTTCACCGTTGAGCGATGTGAACTTCAGGCCCTCCATCGCGAAGGCGACCTTGACCGGATCGGTGGAGCCGGCCTTCTTCATCGCCTCGGAGAGCATCGTGATGCCGGCGTGGGTCTGGGCCGTGTAGTAGTCGTCGTCGTATTTCGCCTTGAAGCCCTTGACGATCTCGTCGCCCGTGCTGTCGGGATCGTTGGCGATCCAGTTGGCGACCACGCGCACCCGGTCGGCGCCGGCGTCGCCCATGGCGGTCGGCACGCCCGTGGTGCCGGCATAGTAGGTGTAGAAGTTCGCCTCGAGGCCGGCATCCTTGGCGGCCTTGATCATGAGCGCGAGGTCGGAACCCCAGTTGCCCGTGATGACCGTGTCGGCGCCCGCCGCCTTGATCTTGGCGATGTAGGGCGAAAAGTCACGCACCTTGGCGAGCGGGTGGAGATCCTTGCCGACGATCTCGATGTCGGGGCGCTTGCGCTTGAGGTACTCCTCGGCGGCCTTCTCGACGGCCTGGCCGAAGGAGTAGTCCTGGTTGATCAGGTAGACCTTCTTGATGTCCTTGTTCTCGGCCATGTAGGAGGTCAGCGCCTCCATCTTCATGTCACCGTTGATGTCGATGCGGAAATGCCAGAAGCTGCAGCGCTCGTTGGTCAGCACCGGGTCGACCGCGGCGTAGTTGAGGTACACGACCTCCTTGCCGGGGTTGCGCGTGTTGTGCTTGGTCACCGCGTCCGAAAGCGCCACCGCGACGCTCGAGCCATTGCCCTGGACGACGTAGCGGATGCCCTGGTCGATCGCCGACTTCAGGACGGTGAGGCTCTCCTGCGTGCTGAGCTTGCCATCGAAAGGCACCATCTCGAACTTGATGTCCTTGCCGGCCCACTGCTCCTTGTTGGCGAGTTCGGCGATGTACTGCCAGCTGCGGATCTGGTTCTGGCCCACCGGGGCCATGAACCCGGTCAGGGGATCGATCCAGGCGATCTTGACCGTTTCGGCCGAGGCGGCGGAAGCGGCGAACGCGGACGCAAGGGCGAATGCAAGCGGTGCGATGCGACTTTTGCGCATAGGGAAGTCTCCTCTCTATGGACAGGCACCAGAGGGTGCCGGCCCGGACATCGCGGCGCGCTGGTACGCCGTGGACTCGGAATCATAACCGCGTCGGGCCGGCCCGGGGCATGCGTAACATCCGCAGTTTCCCCGGGCGTCGTATCCCCGCACTGCCCCGCCGGGCCGGCCGTTCAGGCGGTCGGCAACTTGTAGTCGGCGAACTGCTCGCGCAGCCGGGTCTTGAGGATCTTGCCGGTGGCGCCCAGCGGGATCGATTCGACGAACTGGACATCGTCCGGCGTCCACCACTTGGCGATCTTGCCCTCGTAGAAGGCCAGCAGGTCCTCGCGGGAGACGTCCGCGCCCGGCTCGCGCACCACCACGAGGAGCGGCCGCTCGTCCCACTTGGGATGCGGCACGCCGATCACGGCGGCGTTGGCGATCGACGGGTGCGAGATCGCGATGTTCTCGAGGTCGATCGTGCTGATCCACTCCCCGCCGGACTTGATGACGTCCTTGCTCCGGTCGGTGATGTGCATGTAGCCGTCCGGATCGATGGTCGCGACGTCCCCCGTCGGGAACCAGCCTTCCCCGTCCTCGTCGTAGACGAGCGGATCGCCGCCCTCGCCCCTGAAGTACTCCTTGACGACCCAGGGCCCGCGGGCGAGCAGGTTGCCGAAGCTCTTGCCGTCCCAGGGGACCTCCTGGTTGTCGTCGTCCACGATCTTGAGGTCGATCCCGAAGACCACGTGGCCCTGCTTCTCCAGGATCTTCTCCTGCTGCTCCTTGGGAAGATCGAGGTGCTTGGCCTGCAGCCGGCACAGGGTTCCGAGCGGCGAGGTCTCGGTCATGCCCCAGGCGTGGATCACCTCGACCCCATACTCGTCCTGGAAGGCGCGGATCATGGACGGCGGGCAGGCGGAGCCGCCGATGACGGTACGGGCGAACGTGCTGAAGCGCAGCTTGTTCTCGCGCACGTACTGCAGCAGGCCGAGCCAGACGGTGGGCACGCCCGCCGAGTAGGTGACCTTCTCGGACTCGAACAGCTCGTAGAGCGACTTGCCGTCGAGCGACGGCCCGGGGAACACCAGCTTCGCCCCGACCATGGGCGCGACGTAGGGGATGCCCCAGGCGTTGACGTGGAACATCGGCACCACCGGCAGGATCGTGTCGCGGGCCGAGGCGCCCATCGCGTCGGGCAAGGCGGCGCCATAGGCGTGCAGCACGGAGGACCGGTGGCTGTACAGCGCGCCCTTGGGGTTGCCGGTGGTGCCCGAGGTGTAGCACAGGCCCACGGCGGAGCGCTCGTCGAGGGTCGGCCAGCGATAGTCCTCGCTGCCCGACTCGAGCAGTTCCTCGTAGTTGAGCAGGTTGGGGATCTTGTCGGACGTGGGCTGCCGGTCCCGGTCGACCATGGGAATCCAGGCCTTGACGTTCGGGCATTGCGGCGCGATGGCCTCGATGATCGGCAGGAAGGTCAGGTCGAACGCGAGGAAGCTGTCGCCCGCATGGTTGACGATCCAGGCGATCTGGTCCGGATGCAGTCGCGGATTGACGGTATGGACGACCCCGCCCATTCCGCCGGCGGCGTAGTAGACCTCCATGTGGCGGTAGTTGTTCCACGCCAGGGTGCCGATGCGGTCGCCGTTCTGGGCGCCGCGTCGTTGCAGCGCATCGGCAAGGCGCCGGGAGCGACGCTCGAGCGTCTTGTAGTCGGTACGATGGATGTCGCCCTCGGTGCGTCGCGACACGATCTCGACGTCACCGAAATGTCGCGCCGCATGCTGCAGGATCGACGAGATCAGCAGCGGCATATCCATCATCAGGGCTTGCATTGAATAGTCTCCTTCAATCGTATTTCGCAGCAACCGGCCGTTGCGGCCGGGCGGTCGACGACAGTCGTCCGCGGTCGACCATCCCCGACGCGGTCGACGGGCCCGGCGATAGTATCGCCGGAAGGCCACACGTCAAGGCGAATATTGCGTCGCCCCGGAGGATCGCGGCCCCCTGGGCAATCGTCGTTCTATTTTCGTCGCCGCGCAAGGCGCGAGGCCGTTGCCCGTCTGCAGGATGCGTGCAAGAGGAAACCAGCGCAGGAGGCCCGGGAGGGGCGCAGCCGGACGGGATCGGCTGGAAGGGATCGGCCGGAGGGGTCAGCCGGAAGTAATCGAACCGGCCGGGTTGATCAGCCAGGAAGATCGGCCGGAAGGGATCGGCCCGGAAGAAACCGGCCAGGAGGAAATCGGCCTGGCGTGCAACCGGCTAGCGCTTGACCTTCTCGAGCATCTTGAAGACCGTGCGGCTCGAGCCCTTGAACATCCGCTTCAGGGACTTGGGCAGGCAGCGACGCTCGATCGTGTTGCGGCGGTTGCGGTTGATTTCGGCCATCTAGGGCTCCGTGGGCTGGACCAAAGCACGGTAGTATAGCGGACTGGTGCTTCAGAGTCGCGTACCGGCCATCCCCCGGGCGCCCCATGCATGAAACTGCTGACAGACTTCCTGCCGATCGTCCTCTTCTTCATCGCCTACGAGGCCTGGGACATCTACGTCGCGACCGCCGTCGCGATCGCCGCCAGTGCGATCCAGATTGCCTGGACGCTCCTGCGCGGCCGCAAGGTCGAGCCCATGCAGTGGGCGACCATGCTGATCATTGCCGTATTCGGCGGGATGACGCTCTTCTTCCGGGACGAGACCTTCATCAAGTGGAAGCCCACGGTGGTCTACGCCCTCTTCGCGATCGGCCTGGTCGTGGCTCGCCACGCCATGGGCCGGAACCTCATCCGCGCCATGATGGAGAAGCAGGTCCGCCTGCCCGCCCCCGCCTGGGCCAGCCTGAACTGGGTATGGGTGGGCTTCTTCTGCTGCATGGCGGTCCTGAACATCGTGGTCGCCTATTCGTTCAGCACCGATCTCTGGGTCCAGTTCAAGCTCTTCGGCACACTCGGCCTCACCGTCCTGTTCATCATTGCCCAGGCCCTCTGGATCGGCCGGCACGCCGAGGAAACCAGCCCGTGAAACCGTCCATCGACGCAATCCGCGACCGCCTTCGCGCGGCCTTCCCGGACGGCGACATCGAGGTGGTCGACGACAGCCACCGCCATGTCGGACACCCCGGCGCGGCCGGCGGCGCCGGCCATTTCAGCGTGCGCATCGTGTCCGCCCGCTTCGAAGGGCTACGCACGGTGGCCCGTCATCGCCTTGTGTATGATGCGCTGCGTGACTGGATGCCCGAGCGCATCCACGCGCTGGCAATCGACGCCCGCGCCGCTGGCGACTCCCCTTCTTAGGACAGCAGACATGAACCCGTTTTTCCGCCCGGCGCTCATCATCGCCGGCGCCATCCTGATCACCACATCGGCCCATGCGCAGAACGCGGCGGTGGTCAACGGCAAGCCCATTCCCTCGAGCCGCGTCGACGAATTCATCCAGGCCCTCTCCCAGCAGGGCCGGCCCGACACTCCGGAATTGCGCGCCATGGTGCGCGACGAACTCATCGCCCAGGAGCTCTTCGTCCAGGAGGCCGAGCGCCGCGGCATCGGCAATGGCGCCGACGTCAAGCGCCAGATCGAGGAGGCCCGTCGCAACATCCTGATGCGCGCCCTGGTCCGCGACGAGGTCAACAGCAATGCGGTATCCGAGGCCGAGGTCCGCGCCGAGTACGACCGTCTCGCCAGGCAGGAGGCGGACAAGGAGTACAAGGCCCGCCACATCCTGGTCGACACCGAGGAAGAGGCGAAGGACATCATCGCCAAGCTCGAGGCGGGCGAGGACTTCGAATCGCTCGCCAAGCAGTCGAAGGACCCCGGCTCGGCCGAGAACGGCGGCGATCTCGACTGGAACACGCCCGATACCTTCGTCAAGGAGTTCGGGGACGCCATGGTCGCGCTCGAGAAGGGCGAAACCACCGAGACGCCCGTCAAGACGCAGTTCGGCTTCCATGTGATCCGGCTCGACGATGTACGTGACGCCGAACCGCCGCCGCTGGCGGAAGTCTCGCCGCAGATCCGCCAGCAACTCGAGCGCAAGCGCATCCAGGACCTGCAGTCGAAGCTGCGCGAAGCCGCCCGCATCGAGTAACCGGGCCGGCCCGGCCCCCCGGCCGGGCCGCAAGCCGCGCCCGGCCTCAGGCGGCCGTGTCCGGCCCGTCGGTATCCGGGTCGTCGTCGAAGCGCACCTCGATGCCGCGCAGCCGCGGATCGGTCGAGAGCTGCGCCATGCGCTCGTCGTGCTCGCGCTGCGCCGCCAGCTCGCGGCGCCGGTCGGCGAAGAACTCCCGCAGCAGGGCCGCGCAGGCTTCGGCCTCGATGCCACCGAGGACGGCGGCATGGTGGTTCAGGCGGGGCTCGCCGAAGAGGTCGACCACGCTGCCGGCAGCCCCCGTCTTGGGATCGGCCGCACCGTATACCACCCGCCGGATCCGGGCGTGCTGGATCGCCCCGGCGCACATCGCGCAGGGCTCCAGCGTCACGTAGAGGTCGCAATCGGTGAGGCGATAGTTGCCGACGAGTTCGGCGGCAGCGCGCAGGGCCTTGATCTCCGCGTGGGCGGTCGGGTCGCTCGTGCCCACCGGCTGGTTGAACCCGGTCGCGAGCACCCTGCCCTCGCGCACCACGACGGCGCCCACGGGCACCTCGCCGAGCGCCCAGGCGTTGTGGGCCTGGTCGATCGCGATACGCATGAAGTGCCGGTCCCGGGTCGCGTCGGGCGAGCCGGGATCGATGCTGCCTGCGCCTGGGGGCGGTTCATGTGCGCTCATCTGTTCGCTTCGATGATAGCAAGCCGTACCAGGCGCAGGCCGCGCCTACGGAGCCGAGGCAGAGCCACGAGACCCAGTCCCAGATGCCGTCGGCGAGCAGGCCCGCCACCAGGCCGACGGCGCTCAGCAAGGCGAAGGCGAGCGGAGCGCCCCAGGTCCCGATGAACGACTCGATGCGGCTCATCGGGACATTCCGCCAGCCGACTCGAACCGGCCCCTGCCCACGGCGGCGCCCGCGTCGTCGGGGGTTTGCGCCCTGCGGGCGCCACGCGCCAGCCAGAGGTAGAGGCCGCTGCCGAGCACGAGGATCGTCAGCAGGTCCAGCACCGCCCAGATGAGCTGGAGCGGCAGCCCGCCATAGTCGCCGAAGTGCAGCGGGCGCGACAGCATCAGCGCGGCGAGGTACCAGGGGGGATCCCGGCTATCCGTGACCTCGGCACTGAGCGCATCCACCAGCACCGGTTTCGACATCCGCGAGGTGAGCGGCTCGTCGCCGCGC
>DAIMFM010000016.1:14699-21259 GCA_036724585.1 Burkholderiaceae bacterium
CTGGAGAAACTGGTGCCGGGAAACGCGATGAAGCGCAGCTTGGCGTCCGGTTCGCGCTGCCGCGCCGCGTCGAGCGCGGCCTGCAGCGAGCCGGTACGCGCATAGGGCGCCATGCCCTCGTAGGGCCGGACCATCTCCGCCAGCTCGGTGTCCTGCCAGTGCTGGACCAGGAGGTCGGCGACCGTGTTGAACACCCCGGTGGCCCCGACGACGAAGAGCCAGACCACGGTCACGATGCCGACCAGGTTGTGCAGGTCGAGCCAGCGCGTTCGCCGGCTGCGCTCGCGCCTGATCTCGCCGAAGCGCAGGCGGCGCATGAAGGGCGCATAGAGTACTACGCCAGATACGATCGCCAGCAGCAGCAGCAGGCCCATGAAGCCGAGGAAGAGCATGCCCGGCAGGCCCAGGAACAGGTCGACATGGAGCGAATGCATCCAGTGGATGAAGCCGCTGTCCAGCGAGGGCTCGGCGAGCACCTCCCCGGTGCGCGCATCGACCGCGACCTGCTTCAGTCCCTCGTGCGATCGAGGCGTCGGTGAGAGCGTGACGTACCAGACCCGGTCGTCGTCCGGCTCCTTCGAGACGAACATCCCGCCGAGGTCCGGATGGCGCGCAATCGCCGTGGCCATCACGTCGTCGAGGCTGGCCCATGGGGCATCCTCGGCAAGCGTCGGGGGCTCGGCCTCGGTGCCCAGCCAGTGACCGATCTCGTGGTGGAATATCAGCGGCAGCCCGGTCACGCACAGCAGCAGCATGAAGGCCGTGCAGGCCAGGCTGCTCCACTTGTGCACGAAGGACCAGGCGCGTATCGACCGGGGGCTCATGGGTGGTGTCGGAGCTGCAAGGCGGCCTCGATCAGAAGAAGTCGACCGAAGCCGACACCACGAGGGTGCGAGGCGCACCCAGCGTCAGGTAGCCGGCCCCCGGGAACCCGCCCGCCGACGCCCAGTAGTCGCTGTCGGCCAGGTTCTCGATCCTCGCGCGCAGCGTCAGCAGCTGCTGGCCGCCGATGGGCATGACGTAGCGCGCGCCGACATCGAGCCGGGTCCAGGACGGCAGTTTCTGGCTGTTGGCGGCATCCGCGTACTGCGAGCTGGTATGGATGACGCGGCCATCGACGGCCAGCCCGCGCCATCCCGCCGGCGACCATTCGACGCCGAGGTTGGCCTGGGCCCGCGGCGAGCCGATCGCATCGTTGTCCTCGACCTCCGAATCGAGCAGGCTCACGCCCCCGAGGAACTTCCAGCCGGGCGCCGCAATACCGTAGGCCGACAGCTCGATGCCCCGGTTGCGCTGGTGCCCGACGACCCCGAAGACCTGGTTCGAATCCACGCCGGACATCGGCTTGCGGCTCTGGAACAGGCTGAAGGCCCCGCCCAGCCGGCCGCGGTCGAACTTGAGCCCCACCTCGACCTGCTTGGTGCGGTAGGGCTCCAGGACCTCGCCGGCATTGGCGACCGGCTGCCCCCCCGAAGTCGCGGGCGCGACATCGCCCTTGACCAGTCCTTCGATGTAGGTGGCGTAGGCCGACAGGCCGGGATCGATCCGGTACAGGACGCCGGCGACCGGGGTCACCGCACTGTCCGAGTACGACGACAGTGGAGCCCCGCTGTTGTAGTCGTACGAGGCGGTCTCGATGCGCTGGTGACGCAGGCCCACGGTCAGCAGCAGGCGGTCATCCATCATCGAGATCACGTCGGCCAGCGCAAAGCTGGAGGTCCGGGTCTTCTCGGTCAGCAGGGGGTCGGCGAACGTGCCGCCAACGAACGCGTCCGGCACCGGCGCAGGGACCGTGACGGGCGCATGGATGTTGCCCCCGAGGGCCCCAAAGGCCGACAGCGCGAACGCATTCTTCGAGTCGAGCGCATAGGTGGCATACGACGCGCTGACCCGGTGGCCCACCGAGCCCGTGCGGAAACCGCCCCGCATGCCCAGCTCCGCGGTCACCACCCGGTCTCGTCGCACGTTGTCGAAGCGGTTCGCGCTGGTGTCGCCATTGGCCGCGACCACGGTCGGGTTGGCAAAGCTCGCCGACTCCTTGCCGTCGCGCATGCCGGCGGCCGCCCAGCCGGTGACGTTCTCGCCGAAGTCGTACTCGGCACGGATGGTGCCGAAGGTGTCCCGCTCGTTGGAGTAGACCCAGGGCTGCGCGATGCTGCGCGAGGCGTCGGGCGCATCGGGGATGGGCAGTCCGGTATCGATGGTGATGCTCGGCTGCGACGCGTTCATCCGGTGGTCCTGGAAGCCGAGGTCCGCGGACAGGCGCAGGCCCGAATCGCGCCAGTCGACGCCCAGGGCCACCAGGCTCAGCTCGCGCGATTCGCCGTCCACCGCCGTGTCGCCGTCGCGGCGCACGAGGTTCAGCCGCAGGCCCAGCCGGTCGTCGGACAGCCGGCGGGCGATGTCGGCCGCCGCGTAGCCCTGGCCGCCGCTCTGGATGCCCAGGGTGGCCTGCGTCAGGGGCTCGTTCGGTGCGCGCTTGGGCACCACGTTGACCGCGCCGCCCAGTCCGCTCCCGCCGGGAGCCGCCCCATTGAGGAAGGCGTTCGCCCCGCGCAGCACCTCGACCCGTTCGATGAGTTCGGCAGCGAGGTACTGCCGGGGCAGCAGGCCATAGAGTCCGTTGTAGGACATGTCGTCGGAGAAGACCGGCAGCCCGCGGATCATGTAGACCTGCTGGAAGTTGCCGAAGCCGCGGGCAACCCGCACCGCCGGATCGTTGAGCAGGACATCGCCGACGCTGGCCGCCTGCTGGTCCTGGATCAGCTGCTGCGTGTAGCTGGTGATGCCGAACGGCGTCTCGAGCCTGCCTTGCTGTCCGAGGATGCCCAGCCGGGCGCCCGTGGCCACCTGGCCGCCCGGATAGGCCGGGGCCAGGCCTTCGGCGGAGGCGTCCGCGCTCGCCTCGACGCTGACCGCGGGAAGCTGGTGCGTGCGGCCGGCGCCGCCGCCCGCCTGCGAGGATTGCGACAGCGCCTGTGCATGGGCGCCAAGGAGCACGGCCAAGGCAAGCCCGCTCGGTGCGAGGGAACTGGAGGTCATCGCGGATCCCGGTGGTGGACGAGGTAATGCTTCTTACTTGCATTTACATCGTAACAGACCGGATCGGCCGGGACAGCACCGCCTGCCATGTTCCGGCGCAGCCGCGCTGGCGCGGGGGATGCCCGGCGCCACGCGGCCACCCGGCTTCGGCGGTTCCGACGGGTCAGTCGCCCGGATGCGTCAGCCGCCGCGGGTCGAGCAGGCGCTCGAGTTCCTCGCGGGAAATGTCGGTCTCCTCGACCGCCACGTCGAGGATCGGCCGCCCCTCCCGGTAGGCGCGCTTGGCGAGTTCGGCGGCCTTCAGGTAGCCGATGAGCGGATTGAGCGCGGTGACCAGCACCGGATTGCGGTGCAGGGCCTCGCGCAGGCGGTCCTCGTTGACGGTGAAGCCGGCGATCGCCTGGGCGGCAAGGGCACGGGCCGCATTCGACAGCAGGCCGATGCTCGAATGCAGGTTCGATGCCACGAGCGGCAGCATGACGTTGAGCTCGAAGTTGCCCGACTGCCCAGCCAGTGCGATGGCGGCATCGTTGCCGACGACCTGGGCGGCGACCATCGCGGCCGCCTCGGGAATCACCGGATTGACCTTGCCCGGCATGATGGACGAACCCGGCTGCAGCGCCGGCAGCGCGATCTCGCCCAGGCCCGCGAGGGGACCCGAGTTCATCCAGCGCAGGTCGTTGGCGATCTTCATCATTGCCACTGCCGTGGACCGCAACTGGCCGGACAGCGCCACGGCGGCGTCCTGCGAGGCGAGGCTCGCGAAGAAGTTCGGCGCGGGCACGAAGGCCAGGCCCGTATCGGCGGCCAGCGCCCGGCAGAAGGCGGCCGCGAAGCCCGGGTCGGCATTGACGCCCGTACCGCCCTGGGCGAGCTGCAGCACGGCCGGCAGCGCGGTCCGCAACCTTTCCGCGGCATCGCGAACCTGCTGCGCCCAGCCCCCGAGCGCCTGGTCCATGCCGACCGGCATCGCATCCATGAGGTGCGTGCGACCGGTCTTGCAGACTCCCGCCAGGGACGCGGCCTTGGCCTCGATGGTCCGGGCGAGATGCTCGAGCGCCGGGAGAAGCTGCTGCTCGAGCGCCAGGGCCGCACTGGCGTGGATCGCGGTGGGGATCACGTCGTTGCTGCTCTGGCCATGGTTGACATGGTCGTTCGGGCTCACCGGCCGGCCCAGCCTGCGCGCGGCGAGCGTCGCGATGACCTCGTTCGCGTTCATGTTGGTGCTAGTCCCGGAGCCCGTCTGGAACACATCGATCGGGAAATGGCGCATCAGCGCCGCGTCGCCCAGGAGCTCGGAGCACGCCTCGGTGATCGCGATCGCGATGTCCTTCTCGAGCAGGCCCAGTTCGACGTTGGCCTGCGCCGCCGCACGCTTGATGCGCAACAGCGCCCGGATGAAGTCCTCCGGCATGGCCTGGCCGCTGATCCGGAAATTGTCGATGGCCCGCTGCGTCTGCGCCCCATAGAGGGCATCGGCCGGGACCCTGACCTCCCCCATGCTGTCGCGTTCGATCCGGGTATCAGTCATTGCTGCGTTCCTCCTGCGTGGGGGCGGGCACCTGGTAGACCCCACCCTCGCTGACTCCAGAATCGCCCCTGCCGGCGCGCAGGTCCCGGTAGACCGCCGCCCGCATGATGAGCATCGAGACTACCGGTGCGGTCAGCAGGACGAACAAGGTGATGATCAGTTCGTGGATCACCGGCCGGGACTTGAGCACGGTGAAGAAGATCATCGACGCGATCAGCAGGCAACCCGCGCCGAGGGTGATGGTGATCGCCGGCCCGTGGATGCGCTGGTAGAAGTTCGGCAGGCGCATCAGCCCCAGCGCGCCGACCACCACGATGATACCGCCGAGGATGAGCAGGAAGGCGATGGGCAATGCCGCCCATGCCGGTACCGCATCGAGCTCGCTCATTCGATGATCTCCCCGCGCATCAGGAACTTCACGAGTGCGATCGTGGATGCGAAACCCACCAGCGCGATCAGCATGGCGAACTCGAAATAGACCTGGGTGCCGTGCCGGATGCCCAGCATCAGCGCCAGCAGCATCCCGCACATCCAGAAGGTATCGAGCGCCAGCACCCGGTCCTGGGCCGACGGCCCGATCAGCAGGCGCACCACGCAGAAGGCCATGGCGATGACCACGCAGGCGAAGGCAAACATGATCGCGAACCCGAGCACGTTGCTCATTCCCCCTCCTTCTCGAAAATCTCGATCAGCGGCTTTTCGTAGGCGTTCTTGATCGTGTCGATCCACCATTGCTCGTCGTGCAGGTCGAAGACGTGCAGCGCGAGCACATGGGTGCCGGGAAGGATCTCCGCCCAGACGGTGCCCGGCGTGGTGTTGATCAGGCAGGACAGGGCCGCCAGCCCGAACGGATTGCGCAGGTCCAGGGGAATCTCCAGGAACTGGGCATTCACCCCGCGCCGGCGCCCCAGCAGGATGATCCAGGTCACGTTCATGCAGGAGCGAATGATCTCGATCAGGGCCATCCACAGCAGGCGCACGAGGACCGCGGGCTTGTGGATCACGGGATAGCCCAGCGGCTGCAGGTTCCGGACCGCCAGGGGCACGAGGACCGCCAAAAGCGCGCCGAGGACCACGTCGCTTGCGGCGAAGCTCTGCGCGAGCAGGAGCCACATCCCCAGCAGGATGCCCGACAGTACCGGATGGGGCAGCCAGCGCCTCATCGCCCTGCCCCCGCCTTGGCCGGGACGAGCGGCCCGGACACCGTGGTCGTGCCGAGCACGCGCTCGACGTAGCCGGCCGGCTGGTGAAGCGTATCGGCCGTGCGCCCGAGGTAGGCGAACACCGGTCCGGCCGCAACGGTGATCGTCACGCAGAGCAGCAGCAGGAAGGTGATCGGGGCCGCCTCGCTCACGAGCAGGCGCGGCGGCACCACCGCACCCTGCGCCCACAGCGTGCGCACCCCGAACCGCATGAACGAGATGATCGCGGCCATGCCGGAAGCGATGATCAGCCCGCCGAGGATCCAGGTGACGGGGCTGATCCCCGCCTCGGCCGGCCCGGGCTGCAGCAGCGCGTGGAAGAGCGCGAACTTGCCCACGAAGCCGGTGAGCGGCGGGATGCCGGCGATCGCCATGGCGCAGCCGGCGAATCCGAGGCCGAGGAAGGCGAGCGAACCCGGGATGCCGACGCCGACCGGCTCGCCGGGCGCGTCCTCGATACCGAAGGCCTCCATCGTCACCGCGAGCAGCGTGCTCCCGGGCGTACGGACCCGCTCGATGAGTTCGATCAGCAGCATGAAGGCGGCGATCGCCATGGTGGAACCGAGCAGGTAGAAGAGCCCGGCCGCAATCAGCGATGCCTGCCCATAGCCGACCACCGACAGCAGGATGCCCGAGGAGACGATGGCGGCGTAGCCGGCGAGTCGGCCGGGCGCCTCGCTCGCCAGCATGCCGATCGCGCCGAAGGCAATGGTCGCGATACCGCCCCAGAGCAGGGCCTCGTAGCCGAAGCCCGCCGCGGTACCCGCCTCCGGGGAGAAGACGAG
>DAIMFM010000017.1:0-470 GCA_036724585.1 Burkholderiaceae bacterium
GGGAGTTCGCGTATGCGATACTCCTCGGGACATATCGCAAGGCCCGGCCCGGCGGCGCTCGCCGGTGCGGCGATCCGACCGGGCCAGGCTGATCGAGGTCATGGAAGGCATCGAGGACATCCCCGGTGTCGCGCTCCACGAGGGCCTGTCATGGAACTGGGAGAGCTTCCCGGAGTACCTCGACGCCCTGGACGGCAAGGCCTTCGACGTCGACGTTGCCGCCCAGGTGCCGCATGCGGCGCTGCGGCTCTACGTCATGGGCGAGCGCGGCGCACGACTCGAGCCGGCCACCCCCGAGGACATCGAGGCGATGCAGGGGATCGTGGCCGAGGCGCTGCGCGCCGGCGCCCTGGGATTCTCGACCTCGAGAACCCGCAACCACCGGACGTCGGCCGGCGACCCGCCGCCCTCGCTGCGGGCCGAGGAGGCCGCGCTGGCCGGCATCGGCCGGGCACTGGCGCAGGCCGGTT
>DAIMFM010000017.1:480-3185 GCA_036724585.1 Burkholderiaceae bacterium
CATGCAGATCATCTCGGACTTCTCCTCCAGGCAGGGCGAAGAGTACGGGATGATCGAGCGGGTCGTCAGGGCGTCCGCCCGACCGGCATCGATCTCCCTGGCGCAGTCGCATGCCAAGCCGGACCACGGGCGCGGCCTCATGGAGCGTATAGCCGCGAGCAGGAAGGCGGGGCTGGAGATCCGGGCGCAGGTCGCGCCGCGCCCGATCGGCGTGATGCTGGGTCTGCAGACCACCTACGGCCCGTTCCAGAATTGTCCGTCCTTCAAGGCGCTCATGGACCGGCCGCTGCCCGACATCGTCGCGGCCATGAGGCAAGCCGGCCTGCGCGAGCGGCTGCTCGAGGAGGTTCGCGACCATCCGGGCTGGGGGCTCGGCGCAGGCGCCGTGCCGATCGACTATCGCAACGTATTCCCGCTGGGCAATCCGCCCGACTACGAGCCCGCACCGGAAAGGTCGGTCGCCGCGCTCGCCCGCCGGCGCGGCCTCGCGAGCGAGGAGCTCGCCTACGAGCTGATGCTCGAGGACGACGGCAACGCCCTGCTGCTGATGCCCTTCGCCAACTTCGCCCAGGGCAGCCTCGATCCCGTGCGCGAGATGCTCGCGAGCGAGCACAGCGTTCTCGGCCTGGGCGACGGCGGCGCGCACGTGGGCATCATCTCGGACGCCAGCTTCACCACCTACCTGCTGTCTCACTGGGGTCGCGACCGGGCCGCGGGACGCTTCGAGCTTCCGTTCATCATCCGCAAGATGACCAGCATGACGGCGCAGGCCGTCGGGCTGCACGACCGCGGCGTCCTCGATATCGGCATGAAGGCCGACGTCAACGTGATCGACCTCGATGCGCTCGCCATCGGCGTGCCCGAGATCGTTCGCGACCTCCCGGCCGGTGGCAAGCGCCTGCTCCAGCGCAGCAGGGGCTATCGCGCCACTATCGTGTCGGGCGTGCCGACCTACCTGGACGGCGCGGAGACCGGCGCGCTGCCGGGAAGGCTGCTCCGCGGCAGGGGGCCGGGCCCGCGGCGCCGGGCGGCGTAGCGGAGGCGAGGCTCAGGCGCCCGCCTTTGCCCCCAGCTTGCGCACGATGAACTCCGACGGGCACCAGCGCGTGACGCCGCTCTGCAGCAGGTTGATGCCGACGAAGGCGGTGAGCAGCAGCCACCATTGACTGTGGAAGAGAGGGCTGCCGGGCGCCCCCAGGGCGAGCGAGAAAAGCACGAAGATGCCGGCAATGAGGCGGGTGATCTGCCAGGAAGTCATGGTTTGCTCCTTCAATGGGCTTGGGGAACTTCGGGAGGAAGGGGGCCGGAACCGGCCGTTGACGGACCAGCGTCGCCACTGGCCAGAATGGACTCGAGGCGACCGCGGTACGCCACGTAGTAGAGAACGGGGATCACCACGAGCGTGAGCAGCGTCGACACCAGGATGCCGAAGACCAGTGAGATGGCGAGCCCGTTGAAGATCGGGTCGTCGAGGATGAAGAAGGCGCCCATCATCGCCGCCACGCCCGTGAGCAAGATCGGCTGGGCGCGTGTCACGGCGGAACGGACGATCGCCTCCTCGAAGGAAAGTCCCGCGCGCACCAGCAGATTGACGAAGTCGACCAGCAGGATCGAGTTGCGCACGATGATCCCGGCGAGCGCGATCATCCCGATCATGCTGGTCGCGGTGAACTGCGCGCCGAGCAGCGCATGGCCCGGCATCACGCCGATGAGCGTGAGCGGAATAGGCGCCATGATCACCAACGGCGTGAGGTAGGAGCCGAACTGGGCGACCCCCAGCATGTAGATCAGGATCAGGCTGACGGCATAGGCAAGGCCCATGTCCCGGAATGTCTCGTACGTGATCTGCCACTCCCCGTCCCACTTGATCGCGAAGTCGCGCCAGGGGTCATCGGGTTGCCGCACGAAGAACTCCTGCAGAGTGCCGCCCGCGGGCGTCTCGGTCCCGGTAATCGCCTCACGCATGCGGAACATGCCGTAGAGCGGGCTGTCGACGTCGCCCGCCATGTCGGCCATCACGTAGGCAACGGGCAGCAGGTCCTTGTGGTGGATCGGCTGCTCCCGCAGGCTGTCGGTGGCCGTCACGAGCTCGCGGACCGGCACGATCGCGCCGGTGGCGGAGCGCACCCCGAGTTGCAGCAGGGCCTCCACATCGCCATGTCGCTCGGGCGGCAGCTGCAGCACGGCTGCGGCCGGATGGCGAGCCTGGTCGTGAAGGTAGGCGGTCGCCTCGCCCGCGAGGCCCGCGCGCAGGGTGGCCACTATGTCCTGCGGGGAGACGCCCAGCATCGCGGCCTTGCCGCGATCGACGACGAACACCGTTCTCGGCGCCTCGGCGATGCGCGTGTCGTCAACGTCGACCACACCGGGCGTGCTGTCGAAGACCTCGCGAACGGCCGCAGTCATCCTGTCACGACCGGTGACATCGGGTCCGTAGACTTCCGCCACGATCGGCGATAGCACCGGCGGCCCCGGTGGAACCTCGACCACCTTCACGTTGGCGCCCAGCTTGCGGCCAATCTCCTGGAGCGCCGGCCGGACCCGCGTGGCGATGGCATGGCTCTGGTCGTCACGATCGTCCCGATCGACGAGATTGACCTGCAGGTCACCCACCTCGCCGCCTTCGCGCAGGTCGTACTGGCGCACCAGGCCGTTGAAATTGATCGGCGAGGCGGTGCCGGCGTACGCCTGGTAGCTCGTGACTT
>DAIMFM010000017.1:3400-14133 GCA_036724585.1 Burkholderiaceae bacterium
CAATCCGATCAGGCGACGGTTGCGCGCGCCTCGACGCTCGTCGAGCAATGGACGGAAGATGCGCTCGAGCATGGGCCGCACGCGCCTCGCGAAGCGGCTTCCCGCAGCGCCGGACGCATCGCCGTGCGGCGATCCGCCCGGGTGCTCGGTCCTCATCCACTGGTTCGCGGCCCAGGGGGTGACGACGAAGGCAATCACCAGCGAAAGGAACATGCCCATGCTGGCATTGATCGGGATGGGACTCATGTAGGGGCCCATCAGGCCCGTGACGAATGCCATGGGCAGCAGTGCGGCGATCACCGTGAAGGTCGCGAGGATGGTCGGGCCACCGACCTCGTCGACCGCCCCGGGGATGATGCGCGCCAATGGCCGTCCCGGATGCAGTCCCTGGTGCCGATGGATGTTCTCCACCACCACGATCGCGTCGTCGACGAGGATGCCGATCGAGAAGATGAGGGCGAAGAGGGACACGCGGTTCAGCGTGAACCCCCAGGCCCACGAGGCGAAGAGCGTCGCGGCCAGCGTGAGGACGACGGCGCTGCCGACGATCGCCGCTTCGCGCCGACCGAGCGCGACGAACACCAGTGCGACGACGGAGAGGGTTGCGAAGACCAGCTTCTGGATGAGCTGACGCGCCTTGTCCTGCGCGGTAGCGCCGTAGTTGCGGGTCACCGCGACCTCCACGTCCCCGGGTATCACGGTGTTGCGAAGGTCTTCGACGCGCTCGAGCGCCGCGCGCGCCACGTCGATGGCATTCTCCCCGGGCTTCTTCGTGATCGCGATGGTGACCGCCGGATGTTCCCTGGCGGCCTCGCCATCCCGGCCCGCGACCCCGTGCCAGACGTAGCTGCTGGCCGGCGGCGGTCCCTCGCGCACCGTGGCGACATCGGCCACGAAGACCGGCCTGCCCTCGTGCACGCGCACGAGCAGGCCCTCCACCTCCCCGGCGTTGCGCAGGAAGCCGCCCGCCTCGATGGCGACCGCCCGATTGCCGGCCAGCAGTTCGCCAGCCGGCAGGGCGACATTGGCCGACACGAGGGCCTGGCGCATATCGGCCACGGTGACCCCCAGGGCGGCCATCCGGGCCGGATCGATCTCCACCATGATCGCCCTGCCCGGCCCGCCCACCACCGTCACGTCGCGAGTGCCGGGAACGCGCTTGAGGTCCGCCTGGATGCTGTGCGCGATCCGCTCCAGATCATAGGCCGCACGGGAGCGATCCTCGGTGAACAGGGTCAGCGTGAGGATGGGGACATCGTCGATTCCCTTCGGCCTGACCAGGGGCGGGAGCACGCCGAGACCGGTCGGCAGCCAGTCCGCATGGGAGGCGAGCGTGTCGTGGAGGCGATTTTTTTTTTTTTATGTTTAGTCGACCACCGAGATCTTCACGGTGACGAGCGCCAGGCCCGGGCGTGACAGCGACATGACATGCTCGACGTCGCGGATCCGGCCGAGCACCTGCTCGGCGGGTCCCGCCACCATGGCTTCGACATCGCGAACCGCCGCGCCGGGGAACGGGATGAAGACGTTCGCCATGGTCACGTCGATCTGCGGCTCCTCCTCGCGCGGCGTCACCGCGAGCGCGAAGGCGCCGAGCAGCAGGAGCGTGACCGCGAGCAGGGGCGTGATCCGGGCCTGCTGGAAAGCCGCGGCGATGCGGCCGGAGCGGCCGAACCGCCCGGCGGATTCCCGGTCGTTTCGCCGCCCGGTCATGGCCGTGGTCGCCGCAGCCGCGCGGCCGTGAAGGGAGCGATGAAGACCGGCTCGCCGGCGGACACCCCGGCAAGCACCTCGACGAGGTCCCCTGCGGCCCGCCCCAGCCGGACCTGCCGCAGTACGGGCCGGCCCGAATCGTCGAGGATGTACAGGCCGGTGAGTTCCGCCCTGCGAACGATCGCGCTTGCGGGAACCAGGACCGGCGCCGCCAGCGCCGGGGCCGCGCGGTCGTCCGGCAGAACGATGTGCAGTCTGGCGAACATGCCCGGCCTGATGCCCGGACCGCCGTCCGGCAGCTTGATGCGAAGCCGCGCGGTATGCGTCGTGGCGTCGACGACGGGCCTGGACTGGACGGCGGCGGCGGACACCTCGATCGGGCCGATGTTCGCCACCGGCACCTCGAGCCACAAGGCTGTCGCGTCCTCGAGTCGCGCGGCCACGGCCTGGGGTACCGACACCGCGACACGCAGCGCCGCGGGATCGTAGACGTCCAGCAAAGGTACGCCCGGAACGGCCATGTCGCCCTCGGATACCGGCACGTCCGACACCACGCCGGCGAATGGTGCCCGCAGCGCATGGAGCCCGGTCTGGAGCCGCGCCGCCCGGACCTCCGCGGTCAGGGCGTCCACCCGCGCGCGGGCCGCGGCAAGGCTCGCCTCGGCCCGCTCGAGCGCGGCCGCGCTGATGAAGTTCTCGCGACGCAGGCGCCGCTGGCGCTCGACTTCGCGCGATACCGCGGCCAGGTCGGCCCGGGCCGACGCAAGCCGAGCCTCGTGGGCAGCGGCCTGGCGATCCGCTATCCGCGCGTCGATCCGCAGGAGGATCCGGCCCGCATCGACGCGATCGCCCTCCACCACCTCGAGGCCGACGATGGTGCCCGGCACCTGCGCCGCCACGCCGGCGGCGCGTACCGCCTCGACCACGCCGTCGAACTCCAGCGCTCGTTCCCTCGCCGCAGCCACCGCCTGCACCGTCGAGGCGCCTTCGACCGTCGCGGCCCGGGCGTCCGCCCGGGCCACTCCGGCGATGAAGGCGATGACCACAAGGATCGGAAGAAGGCTGAAGGGTTGCATGGCGAACTGTTCGGTCCTCCCCGCGGGGGTGTACAACTGCCGGGTTCATTGCTAGTATTTGCGCACATAGCTAAATAGTCAAGCACGCAATAAGACATTGCGACACGATCGATCGAGTGGAACGACATGACGGAAATCGAGGCATCATGTGAACTCATCGAGCTCTCCCTGCCCCGGAATGGAAGGTCTTTCGGACGAAGCACTCGCCCAGGTGGCGGCGTATTTCCAGACGCTGTCGGAACCGACGCGACTGCAGATCCTCAACCTGTTGCGCAAGCAGGAACGCAGCGTGGGCGAACTCGCCCGTCTCTGCGGCTATTCCTCGGCGAACATCTCGCGCCACCTGGCCCTGCTGACCCGGCGGGGGCTCGTCAAGCGCGAGACCCGCGGCAACAGCGCCTACTACAGCATCGACGATCCGGCCGTCTACGCGCTCTGCGACATCGTCTGCGACAGCATCGCCCGGCAGTTCGAGCGCGCACTCGAGACGCGCGCGGCGTTCGTACCGGGCTCGGCCAGGCGCACCCGCGCCCGCTGAGCGGACCGCGCCCGACCCTTCCATCGACGCGCGGCGCGACGGCCGCACACCGGCCGCGATCCTCGCGCCCGGCGCGAGGACGCGCCGCATCGCCGCGACCACTGGAGGCTCGAAGATGACACAGCATCGCAGCTCACTTCCCGAGGATGGCGGAGCGCCCGCCGCGCAGCGTCGCCACCTCGTCCAGCTCGGCGCCATTGCCGCCGCCGGCATGGCGCTGGGGCTCGCCCCCGCCCGTGCGGCGGACAAGGTGCGAACGTCGGCGCGCATCGTTATCGCCGGGGCCGGCGCTGCCGGGCTCACCGCGGCCGCGCGACTGTCCGCGGCCCTCGAGGGCGCCCGGATCACGCTCATCGATGCGCGCAGGGAGCACTACTACCAGCCCGGCTTCACGCTGATCGCGGCCGGGATCAAGCCGACCGACTACTCCACCTCGACCACGACGCAGTACGTACCGCAGGGCGTGGACCTCGTCGCGGAGGCGGTGGCCGAGTTCGACCCCGACGGCAAGCGCGTCGTCACGCAAGATGGCGCTTCACATCCCTACGACTACCTTGTCGTCGCCACGGGACTGAGCCTTGGGTACGGCCTGATACCGGGCATGGACGAAGGCCTGATCGGGAGCAACGGCCTCGGCAGCATCTACCACAGCCCGGCCGCGGCCCATGCGACCTGGCGACTCATGTCCGACTTCGCCGACCGCGGCGGGCGCGGCGTCTTCCTGCGACCGGCAACCGAGATGAAGTGTGCGGGAGCGCCGCTCAAGTACACCTTCATCACGGACGACTACCTGCGCCGGCGCGGCAAGAGGGGCGAGGCCGAGCTCGTCTACAACGCACACGACCGGAGCCTGTTCGGCGTGCCCATCGTCTCCGAGAAGGTCCGCATGCTCTTCGAGGACCGTGGCGTCCAGGTCCGGTACGAGCGCGTGCTCGCGGCGATCGACCCGGGCCGGCGCATCGCGACCTTCCGCACGCCC
Source organism: Burkholderiaceae bacterium (assembly GCA_036724585.1). Classification (GTDB taxonomy): domain Bacteria; phylum Pseudomonadota; class Gammaproteobacteria; order Burkholderiales; family Burkholderiaceae_E; genus JAMLIN01. The sequence goes on from DAIMFM010000017.1 coordinate 7,707, forward strand.
GACGGCACCGAGGAGCAGGAGTACGACTTCATCAATGTCGTGCCGCCGATGCGCGCGCCGACGGCCGTGCGCAACAGCCCGCTGCCGTGGCGATCGGGTCCATGGGCCGACCAGGGATGGCTCGAGGTCGACCGGGGCACGCTCCGGCATGTCCGCTACCCCGAGATTTTCGGCGTCGGGGACGTGGCCGGCGTCCCCAAGGGCAAGACGGCCGCGAGCGTGAAATGGCAGGTGCCGGTCGCGGTCGATCATCTCGTCGCCGACATTGCCGGCCGCGCCAGTGACGCGCTCTATACCGGCTACACGTCCTGCCCGCTGATCACTCGGCTCGGGCGCGCGATGCTGGTCGAGTTCGACTATCGCAACAACCTGGTGCCCTCGTTCCCCGGCGTGATCGCGCCGCTCGAGGAGCTGTGGGTCACCTGGGTGATGAAGACGATGGCGCTCAAGCCCACCTACATCGAAATGCTGCGCGGCCATGCGTGAGGAGGACATGTCATGAAGGAACTCGATCCCTGGATCATGCTGGTAATCATGCGGGAGATGCTGGGGCCGCTGCTCTGGCTGCTGGTCGGCACGGCGGTCGTCGGCCTGGCGGCTTTCGTCGCGCTGCTGCTGCGGGAACGTCGGCTCGACGCACGGCGCGTGGTCCTGTCGCAGTTCATCGGCCTGGCCGGCGGCGCGCGCGCACTGGTCCTGATGGTGCGCGTTTCCTCGTCCGGCTTCACCGATGCGGGCGGGCCGATCGACTGGATCCTGATCGCGCTGGTATTCGGTACCGGCCTGGTCGGTGCCGCCATGCTCGCCTACACGGCGATGGGCTTCTGCCCGCGCTGCCGTAGAGGACGCTGCGGACCGCCCGCCACGCGGGGAAGTCCGGCGAGCGCGAGCGGAACCTGATCCATAATGGCCTTTGCGAGCAGCGGCATCCATCTTGCGAGGGCACATGACGCAGTACTCCATTCTCGAACTGGGCCGGACCCGCCAGGGTTCCGACCGTCGCGCGGCGCTCGAGGGCGCGCGCGAGGCGGCACGGCACGCGGAGGCCCTGGGCTACACCCGCTTCTGGATCGCCGAGCACCACAACATGGCCTCGGTGACGACGTCCGCGACCTCCGTGGTGATCGCGTACGTGGCGGGCGGTACCAGCACGATCCGGGTGGGATCGGGCGGCATCATGCTGCCCAACCACGCTCCCTACGTGATCGCCGAGCAGTTCGGCACGCTCGCCACGCTGTTCCCGGGCAGGATCGACCTCGGACTGGGCCGGGCGCCCGGCACCGACCAGCTCACCCTGCGCGCGCTGCGCCGCAATCCGGCCGACGCCGAGCATTTCCCCCAGGACGTGCAGGAACTCCAGGCCTTTCTCGCGCCGGCGCGCCCCGGGCAGCGGAGCGAGGCCGTTCCGGGTTCGGGCACCGAAGTGCCGATCTGGATCCTGGGATCGAGCCTGTTCGGCGCCCAGCTGGCCGCCGAGCTCGGGCTGCCCTACGGCTTCGCATCGCACTTCGCGCCGCAGGCCCTCGACATGGCGCTCGAGGTCTACCGCGCCCGCTTCAAGCCGTCGGCGCAGCAGGCGACGCCCTATGCGCTCGTGGGGGTGAACATCATCGCCGCGCCGACCGACGATGAAGCACGCTTCATCGCCACCTCCAAGCAGATGTCCTTCGCCGACATGTTCCGCGGCGTGCGCGATCCCATGAAGCCTCCCATCGAGGACATCGACACCTACTGGAACGAGCAGGAGAAGGCCCAGGCGATGCAGATGCTCGCCTGCAGCATCATCGGCGGGCCTGACACCGTGCGCAAGGGCATCGACGATCTCCTCGAGCGCACCGGCGCCGACGAGCTCATGATCGTCTCCGATACCTTCGATCCGGCAATGCGCCTGCGCTCGCTGGAGATCATCGCGGACGTGGTGGGCCTGCGGCGCCCCTAGGCGTTGCCGGCGAAGCCGGTCTCCACCAGCTCGGCGGCGTGTATCACCGCGCGCGCCTTGGCCTCGGTCTCGAGCCACTCGTTCTCGGGGATCGAGTCGTACACCACGCCGGCCGCCGCCTGCACATTCAGCACCCCGTCGCGCACGACGCCGGTGCGTATCGCGATGGCGACGTCCATCGCGCCCGAATAGCTGAGGTAGCCGCAGGCGCCGCCGTAGATGCCCCGCTTGGTTATCTCGAGTTCGTCGATGATCTCCATCGCCCTCACCTTGGGCGCGCCCGTCAGCGTGCCGGCGGGAAAGCTTGCCCGCAGCACGTCGATCGCATCGAGACCGGGCCGGAGGATGCCTTCCACATTGCTCACGATGTGCTGGACGTGCGAGTACTTCTCGATCGCCATCTGGTCGGTGACCCGGACCGTGCCGGTCATCGCGATGCGGCCGATGTCGTTGCGCGCGAGGTCGATGAGCATCAGGTGTTCGGCGCGTTCCTTCGGGTCGGCGAGCAGTTCATCGGCGAGCGCCTGGTCCTGCTGGGGCGACATGCCGCGCTTGCGCGTACCGGCCAGCGGCCGGATGGTGATGCGCTGGGCATCGTCGCCGCGTGCCGCGATCGCCGCGGCAATGCGCGGATCGGCCTCCTCGCCGGCCTGGACCGACTCCTGGCGCACCAGGATCTCGGGCGAGGCACCCACCACGTGGAAGTCGCCGAAATCGTAGTAGTACATGTAGGGCGAGGGATTGATCGATCGCAGCGCCCGGTACAGCCACAGCGGTGAATGGGTGAACGGCTTGCGCAGGCACTGGCCGACCTGCACCTGCATCATGTCGCCGGCGACGATGTACTCCTTGGCACGGGCGACGGCCGCGAGGTAGTCCTCGCGGGCGAATTCGCGGATCACCTCGCTCACCTCGCCCGCCGGGGTATCGGGGGGCTGCGGCACCGCCCTGCCCAGCCGGGCGCGCAGCTCGCGCAGCCGCCGGCTGGCGGTGACATAGGCCTCGGGCGCCGCGGGGTCGGCGAACACGATGAGGTAGATCCGGCCGCGCAGGTTGTCGACGATCGCGAGTTCGTCGACCAGCAGGAACAGCATGTCGGGCGTGCCGATGGGATCGGGCTTGGTGCAGGGCCCGAGGCGCGGCTCGATGAAGCGCACCATGTCGTAGCCGAAGTAGCCGGCGAGGCCGCCACAGAAGCGCGGCATGCCCGGCGGGACGGCCGCCCTGTAGCGCTGGCGGAACGTCCGCACGAACTCGATCGGATCGCCGGTCGCGCTCTCGACCACCCGGCCGTCGTCCAGCACCTCGATGCGATCGCCGGTGGAGCGGATGGCGCGGCGGGCCGGCAGGCCGATGAACGAGTAGCGGCCGAAGCGCTCGCCGCCCACCACCGATTCGAGCAGCAGCGAGTTCGCCCGGGCGCCTTCGTCGGTCAGCTTGAGGTAGAGCGACAGCGGCGTGTCGAGGTCGGCCAGGCACTCCACCAGGAGCGGAATCCGGTTGAAGCCGCGTGCCGCGAGCGCTCGAAATTCGATTTCAGTCATGAATCCCTCGATTAAACCGGGCCCTGGGAGCGGGCCCCGCGCCCTGCGGGCGCATACATGCCGTATGGAACGATGCCGGCGCCAGCGGGCGCGGCGCTCGGGACAGGAGGCGCGATCAGCGCCAGCGGCGGGCGCACCATCGCCAGGAGGCGGGGGCGTGCCGTGGATCCTCGTGGATGGGCATGTCGATCGAAGGTCCGGAGCCGGATCCGTATCAGCCGGGGCGCCGGCGCACGATGCGCCTGGCGGCCTCGGCAAGCGAGGCGACTATACCATCCACGTCCAGCTCCCGCACATCGCGGCCCTCGTTGTAGCCATAGGGCACCGCGAGCACCGGCATGCCCGCCGCGCGGGCCGCCAGGGCGTCGTTCACCGAATCGCCGATCGCGAGGCAGCGTGCCGGCTCGGCGCCGAGTCGGGCGGCGGCATGGCGCATAGGCAGCGGATCGGGCTTGCGCCGCTCGAGCGCATCGCCGCCCACGACCGCCTCGAAGTAGCGCGCCATGCCGCAGCGCTCGAGCAGGGGTTCGGCGAAGCGCTGCGGCTTGTTGGTCACGCAGGCGAGCTTGAGTCCCTTGGCGCGCATCGTCTCCAGCCCCTCCATCGCGCCTTCGTAGGGCGTGGCGCGCAGGCCGTTCTCGCGCTCGTAGTGGCGCAGGAACGCGGCCATCGCGGGTTCGAACCGGGCATCGTCGACGCGGGCGTCGAGGCCGCCGCCCAGCGCCCGGTGCACGAGCACCGCGGCGCCCTTGCCGACATACGCGGTCACCGTGGCCAGCGCGAGCGGCGCCCGGCCGAGATCGGCCAGCATCGCATTGGTCGCGGCCGCGAGGTCGGCGACCGTGTCGAGCAGGGTGCCGTCCAGGTCGATGAGGACCGCATCGACGTCGAAGCTCTCGCTCATGCGTCGATCGCGGCGCGCAGGCGGCCGATGACGCCGCGATAGCCGCCATCCGGGTCGGGCGCGCCGAACACCGCCGAGCCCGCGACGAAGGTGTCGGCGCCGGCCCGGGCGACGGCGCCGATGTTCCCGGCCTTGATCCCGCCGTCGACCTCGAGCCAGATCGGCTGGCCACCGGCTTCGACGTGGGCGTCGATGCGCTGGCGGACCTGCGCGATCTTGGGCAGGGTGGAGGGGATGAACGACTGCCCGCCGAAACCCGGATTGACCGACATCAGCAGGATGATGTCGAGCCGGTCCATCACGTGGTCGAGATAGTGCAGCGGCGTGGCCGGATTGAAGACGAGCCCGGCGCGGCAGCCGGCGTCGCGGATCGCCTGCAGGGTCCGGTCGACGTGGCTCGACGCTTCCGGATGGAAGGTGATCAGGTTGGCGCCGGCCGCGGCGAAGTCGGGCACGAGTCGATCGACCGGTTCCACCATCAGGTGGACGTCGATCGGGATGCCGACATGGCGGCGGACCGCCTCGCACACCATCGGCCCGATCGTCAGGTTCGGGACGTAATGGTTGTCCATCACGTCGAAGTGAACCAGGTCCGCGCCAGCGGCTTCGATCGCGCGCACTTCCTCGCCGAGCCGGGCGAAGTCCGCGGACAGGATGCTCGGCGCGATGCGATGCGTGGCAGGCATGGTCGGTGTCGCTGGCGTTTGGCTAGAATGATCCGCATTGTAGCCGTCGCCGGCCGGGCCACCGGGCGGCGCCGACAGGGGAAAGCCGGCGATGTCCGATCCGCGCTATCGCATCAGCATCAGCGTACGCAGCCAGTACCTGCCCGACCAGTCGTCGCCCGACGACGCCACCTTTTCCTTCGCCTATACCGTCACCATCCGCAACGACGGCCAGGTCCCGGCGCAGCTCATCAGCCGCTACTGGCACATCGAGGACGAGTCCGGCAAGGTGGTCGAGGTGCGCGGGCTCGGCGTGGTCGGCCAGCAGCCGCTGCTCGCACCGGGCGAGTCGTTCGAGTACACCAGCGGCAGCCAGATCGCGACGCCGAAGGGCTCGATGCAGGGCGCGTACTTCTTCGTCGCCGAGGACGGTCATCGCTTCGAGGCGCCGATCCCCATCTTCCTGCTCGCGATGCCGCGGACCCTGCACTAGGCGGCGATGCGCTCCGTTCGTCGCGTCCTGCAGGCCGCCCTCACGGGCGCGGCCATCGGCCTGCTCGGCTGCGCCTCCGCGCCCCCGGTCGCCGCGTCGGCCATCCGGCCGGGCGCATTGCCCGGCTGGCACGAGGACGACCTCGCCGGCGTCGCGCAGGCGCTCGATGCGCAATGCGCCCTGCCCCGCCCGCCCGGGCACTGGACCCGGACCTGCGCGCTGCGTCCCGGGCCGGCGCACCAGCGCGAGTTCATCGAGGAGCACTTCCTCGCCTGGCCGCTGCAGCCGGCAGGGAAGACGCGGCCCGGCATGCTCACCGGCTACCACGAAACCCTGCTCACCGGCAGTCGGCAGCGCGAATCCGCCTCGCAGGTGCCCCTGTATGCGCCGCCCGACCCGCCGCCGGGCGGCGCGCCCCTGCCCGATCGCGCTGCCATCGACGCCGGTGCGCTCGCATCGACGCCGGTCATCGCCTGGGCCGACGACCCGGTCGAGGCCTTCTTCCTGCATGTCCAGGGTTCGGGCCGGATGCGGCTGCGCGATGGCTCCATCCTGCGGATCGGTTTCGCCGGCCACAATGGCCGCGCCTACCATTCGATCGGGCGCGAGCTGATCGATCGCGGCGAGGTCGATGCCGCGACGCTCGATGCCGACGTGATCAAGGCCTGGCTGCGCGCCCACCCGGACCAGGCCGCCGAAGTGATGCGCACGAATCCGCGCTACGTGTTCTTTCGCGTGCTCGAGGGCATGGACCCGCGCCAGGGGCCGATCGGCTCGCTCGGCGTGCCCCTGACCACCATGCGCTCGATCGCGGTGGACCCGACGCGGGTGCCGCCCGGCGCCCTCGTCTACATGGATGCCCAGCCGCTTGCAGGCGAGGAA
>DAIMFM010000017.1:14143-20796 GCA_036724585.1 Burkholderiaceae bacterium
CTGCGCCGCCATCAAGGGCGCGGTTCGCGCCGATCTTTTCGCGGGGTCGGACGCCGAAGCCGCATCGATCGCCGCGCGCCTGCGCCAGCCGCTGGCCGCCTGGCTGCTCCTGCCGCTCGGCGAACGGCCGCCGCGCTGATCCTTCAGCGCCTGACGACGGAGGAATGCCTGGCGAGCAGCCTGCCGAACTCGTCCGGCGGCGCATAGCCCTGCAGCCGCCGGCCGTTGGCGAAGAAGATCGTGGGGGTCGCGGAGATGGCCAGCTCGGCACCGAGCTTGCGGATGCGGTCGATCGGCGTGTCGCATGCGCCGTCGTTCTGCGGCACGACGCCGGTGAGCATCATGCCGGTCCAGGCCTTGACGCGGTCCGGCGCGCACCAGGCCTTGCGCGCCTTGGTCTCGGAATCCTCGGCGAGGATCGGATAGACGAAGGTGTAGATCGTGACGTCGTCGAGGCGGGCCAGGTCGGCGCGCAGCTTGCGACAGTAACCGCAGTTGGGGTCCTCGAAGAGGGCGATCCGGCGGCTGCCCTTGCCGACCACCTGCTTGAGCGCAAGATCGAAGGGCAGCGAGGAAAAGTCGATCGCGAGGATCTCGTCGAGCCGGTCGCGGGTGATGTTCTGGTTCGACTGCATGTCGATCATGTCGCCGCCGATCATGATGTACCGCGCGGACTCGTCCACGTAGAACAGGTCGTTGACGATCCGCACCTCGTACATGCCCTTCAGCGGCGTGGTGAGTACCGATTCGACCTGGAAGCCACGGCCATGGAGACTGGTGCGACGAGTCCACGCCTCGACGGTGTCCCCGATCCGCTTGGCGATCGCTTCGGGCGCCGGCGCCCCGGTATCGGCCATGGCGCTGGACGCGACAAGGCACCCGAACACGAGACCGGCGAACAGCCGGCGCAAGGCGGACATCGAAAACTGCATCCTGGAACTGCCTGGAAGATGCGGCTCGCGGCCGCGCCCCCGCAAGGGTATCAGGCCGCTCAGCCGATCGCCCGGGAGACGAGCCGGTGCTTGAGGAAACCCGACCGCGCCACGCCGCGCCACCCGATGCCACGGACGAAGCCGAGGGCGCGCCCGGCCAGCCCGAGCGAAGCGAGCCATTCCGGATCGTGGAGCCGCTGCAGGCCGTCGGTGACCGCGCGCATCGCGGCCACCGGTTCCGCCCGCATGCGCGCCCAGCGCCGCAGCAGCAGCCAGGCGCCGGGGTCGCCCTTGCCCGGCCGGGCACTCGGGCCCGCGTTGGCCAGCATGTCGAGCCAGTCGGCGACATCGCCCAGGCCCAGGTTCAGGCCCTGGCCGGCGAGCGGATGCACCACATGGGCGGCATCGCCGATCAGCGCGAGGCGCGGCGCGATCATCGGGTCGACGATCCGGCAGCGCAGCGGAAAGCCCCGCGGCGAGCCGATGGGCAGCAACTCGCCGAGCGTACCCCCCGAGAGGCGCCCGACCTCGGCGGCGATCGCCTCGGGGCCGGCCTCGAGCATGGCCTGGGCCGTCAGCTGGGGCGCCGACCAGACGATGCTGCAGCGGCCCGGCCAGGCCGGGTCGTCCCCTGGCGGCAGGGGCAGCATGGCCAGCACGCCGTGCTCGCCGAACCACTGCCAGGCGGTATCGCGGTGCGGGTGCGAGCAATCGAAATTGAGCACGATCGCGTGCTGTGGATACGCCCGCTCGACCATCGTCAGGCCCGCCATCGAACGCAGCGGCGAATCGGCACCGTCCGCCGCGAGGATGCAGCGCGCCCGCAGGCGTCGGCCATCGGAGGTGCGCAGTTCGGCGCGATGCGGGTCGGCGTCGAGCTCGAGCGCGACGACTTCGGCATCGATCCGGCGCAGCTTCGAGAAACCCAGCGCGCTGCGCAGCGCACGGACCAGGTTGCGCTCCTCGACGATCCAGGCGAGCGCCGGCCGGGCCGCCTTGTAGGCGCTGAAATGGAGTTCGTCGCGATCGCCGGCGCCGATCCCGGCCTTCGGGAAGATGCGCATGTCGTAGACCGGCTGGAGCCGGGCCGCATCGAGCGCCTGCCAGACGCCCAGCCGGTCGAGGAGGTCCTTCGAGCCCTCGGATACGGCGTAGATCCGCGCGTCCCATTCCGGCGACGCCGGCGGCGGCGCGGCCTGCGCATCGCGGCCGGTGAGGACAGTCCGGTAGCCCGCCTGGGCGCAGCCGAGCGCCGCCGCCATGCCGGCGACCCCGGCACCGGCGACGAGGATCTCGCAATCGACCGGACGGGTGGAATCTGTCATGGATGGATTATAGGTTGCGGACTCTTGCGGGACCCGCGCCGGGCCGCCGGACGCCCGGCCCCGCGCTGGACCGTGCCGGAGCCGATGCTATAATGCGCGGCTTCCGACTGCCCTGCCCTGGCGGCGCATGACGGAGACGGCCAAGTAGCTCAGTTGGTAGAGCAGCGGATTGAAAATCCGCGTGTCGGTGGTTCGATTCCGCCCTTGGCCACCAGATTCCAGTGCCTTGCGCATCAAGCTTCCGCAAGGCCTCGCCAGAACCGGCGGCCTCTTCGCGAGGCCGTTCTTGCGTCCGGATCTGGCAATTTCCGGCATTGTCGACGGCTCGCCCCGCAAGCGCACGGTCGCCGCCGCCTTTAGCCTGGCGCGCCCGGGTAGAATTCGAGGTTGCCGTGACCTCCATTGCCGACGAACCCGCCCTGCGGTCCGGAGCCGCTGCCCGCGAGCACAGGCAAGACCCCTCCGGACACGTCGACTTCCTGCTGCTCGGCGGCGGTCTCGCGAGCGCCACCGCGGCAGAGACGTTGCGAACGCAAGGGGCAACGGGCTCGATCCTGATCGTGTCGGACGAGGCGCTTGCGCCCTACCATCGGCCGCCACTGTCCAAGCGGGTATTGCGCGATGCGGATGCCGAATCGCGGATCTTCATCAACCAGCCAGCCTTCTATCGCGACAACTCGATCGAGCTTCGGCTGGATACGCGAGTCGTCGCAGTCGACCCCGCAAGCCACAGCATTGCGACCGCAACGGGCAAGCGCATCGGATACGGCCGGCTTCTGATCGCCACCGGCGCGGTTCCGAAGCGCCCTGTCGCGCCCGGCGCCGAGCTCGCGGGTATCCATACGCTGCACGTCCAGGCCGATGCGCAGGCGATCCGAAAGTCCGCCGCCAGCGCCCGCCGCGCGGTCGTGCTCGGCGGCAGCTTCCTCGGCATGGAAGTCGCGATGGCGCTCGTCGACCTCGGAATCGCCGTCACGGTTGTCGAGCAAGGCCCGGTCCTTCTCCCTCGTCTGAAGGCGCAGCCCCTCTCGGCCTACTTCGAACGATACGCAGCGAGCCGAGGCGTTCGCGTGCTGCTGGACGACACCGTTGCTGCGTTCCACGGCCGCGATCGGGTACGCGAAGTGGAGACCGTATCCGGACGACGCCTGCCGTGCGATCTCGTCGTGGTCGCGATCGGCGTCGAACCGGCGTCGGCGTTCCTGCGGGGCAGCGGCATCGCGCTGGACGACGGACGGATCGTCGTCGACGCGCTGCTCGCGACGAGCGCACCCGACGTCTTCGCGGCCGGCGACGTGACGACCTTCGACGATCCGGTGTTCGCTCGTCGTCGCCATATCGAGCACTGGGACAACGCGGTCAAGCAGGGACGTCTTGCCGCCCGGAACATGCTGGGGCACCGGCTGCCTTACGACGATGTCTCGTATTTCTTCGGTGAGATCGGCGAGATCGGCTTCAACGTCATCGGCGCGACCGACGAAGGACGGGAATGGATCGCACGGGGCGATCTCGACGCCGGATCCTTCGCGCAAATCTATCTTCGCGACGACGTGCCGAGCGCGCTGATCTCCATCGGCCGCCCGGTCGACGAGACACGCCTCGTCGAAGGATGGATCCGTCACCGCGTGAACGTGGAGACGATCAGGGAACGGCTGCCCGATCCCTCCTTCGCCCTCGACCGGATTCCGCCGCAGACCGCGCTTATCCTCCAGGGAGGCGGGGCGCTCGGTGCGTTCGAGTGCGGCGTCGTCAAGGCGCTGGAGGAGGAGCGAATCTTCCCGGACATCGTCGCCGGCGTGTCGATCGGCGCCTTCAACGGCGCGATCATCGCCAGCCATCCGCGGCATGCGACCGAGGCGCTGGAAGCGTTCTGGGCCGATCTCGCGGTAGCGGTGATGCCGTTGCCATTCGCCTGTGATGAGCGCGCCGCAGCGGCGATGCAGATCCTGATGTTCGGCGTCCCGGGATTCTTCACTCCGCGCTGGATCCCTGGCATCGGCGTGCTGCCGGAGCTTCCCGCCAACTGGACGAGCTACTACGACACCGCGCCGATGCGGGACCTGCTCGTGAAGTACGTCGACTTCCCCTCGCTCGGCACGAGCCCGGTGCGCCTGCTGATCAGCGCCGTCGACGTCGAGACTGCCGGGTTCGAAGTTTTCGACAGCTACGTCGACGAGATCACCGCGGATCACGTCATCGCAAGTGGAAGTCTCCCGCCGGGATTCCCGTGGACGACCGTCGACGGCAAGGCGTACTGGGACGGCGGAATCGTGAGCAACTCGCCGCTCGACCTGGTCAACGAGCGCTGCGGCCCGGACGGCAAGCGCGTGTTCATCGTCGATCTGTTCTCGGGCAGCCGTCCGCTTCCTTCGAACATGACTGAGGTGTTCCTGCGGCGCGACGAGATCGTCTACTCCGAGCGGGTGCGCAGCGACCTGCGATACCGGGAGAAGGTCGGCGCCTATCGCAAGCTGATCGACCGCATCCTCGATCGTCTCGAACCGGCCGAGGCCGCCCGGATCCGGCATCAGCCCGAATACATCCAACTGATGGGCGACGGCGCCGCGACTCGCATCACCCGCTTCGCGCGCGACGGGAGCGGTCGGCAGTCCGCGTCGCTGCACTACGATTTCTCGGCCCGCGCGATCGGGATGCACCGCGCGGAAGGCTATGCGGCCGCAAGGAAGACGCTTGGGGTCGGGTGATGCATTTCCAGGGTATCCGGGCTGCTTGCGTTCCCCCGGACACTCCGGCGAGCGACCGGATCACGATTTCGGGCCAAAGGCGCGATCGGCCAGCCTGACCGACCAGGCGGCGGACTGCACCTGCACGACGTAGGCGAGAGCGATCAGCAACGCGGCTTCGGCGCCTTCGGGGCCGAAGAGGTTCATGGCCAGCGCCAGCGCGATGGACAGGTTGCGCATGACTGTGCCGTAGGTCAGCGCAATGGCATCGCCGCGCGGCAGCAAGGCGCGGCCAAGACCGATCGCCAATGCATAGTTGACCGCATAGAGCGCCAGCAGCGGCAGGATGAACCGCAGGATCGTCGCCGGGTCGGCCGCCAGGACACGAGCCTGCAAGGCAATGGCGACAAAGGCGATGCCCAGCACGCCAAGGGTCGAGAATGGCGGGAACTTGGGCGCCCAGTCCTTCTGGAAACCCTGCATCCCGTGATGGCGGATCAGCCAGGCGCGCGTGCCCTGGCCCGCAACCAGCGGCAAGACGACGATGAGAAAGATCTGCCCGAAGACCGAACCCAGATCGACCGGTACCTGCGCCCCGGCCAGCGCCTTCAGGTAGAAGGGCGTCAGGAGGGAGCCGAGGATCAGCCCCAGCACTGTCATCTTGATGGCCGCAGGCAGGTTGCCTCCCGCCATGCCGGTCCAGGAGATCGTCATGCCGCTCGTGGGTAGCAGCCCAGCCAGCAGCAGGCCTACCGCCGCGAAGGGCCGATCTGGAAAGAACACGAGCCCCAGGCCGAATGCGACAAAGGGAATGATCCCGAAATTCATGCCCTGCGCCAGCGCCTGCACCCGCGCGTCGCCGCCTTCGCTCAGCTGCGACAGCTTGAGCCCGACCATCATCGGATAAACCATCAGGAAGGTCAGCGGGACGATCAGGGTCTCGAGCCATGCGGCCGGAAGGACCAGGCCGTAGGCCAGACCGAGCACCATCGCCGCCGGGATGGCGATGGTCAGGTTCTTCGTAATCGCCTGGATCAAGGGCATCGGTCGGGTGGGCGGAAGCATCCGGCAAGGACGGTTGTGGCATGTCCTTTCGGACGGGCCACTTGGCTCGGGCTGTAAAGCTCGATGCGCCGTATGCTCGCATTTTCCCCACGACGCGACAGGATTTGTTGACGATCGAGCAGTCTGCTGCTTGAATCCGAACTCCTTTACAGGGGAGTAGCCGGCGCGGGCACAGCCCTGCGCCGCGGCATCGTCACTACGGTGCGGTCGTGCTGGCAAGCGATCGTCATCCGGTGCCGCGAATCCCGGGCGCATTCGCGCCGGATCGGCAAGACCGGCAAGGGACCTCCGTTCAAGTTCGTCGTCCGGCGCCTGCCACGCCGGTCAAGAGGTCTCCCCGATGCTCTCCGTCGGCACCCCCTTGCTGTGGTCGCTGTTCACCCTGTTCGTCATCGCCGCGCTCGCGGTCGATTTCCTCGTCCTCAACCGCCGCGGCGCGCGGGCCGTCTCGATACGCGACGCCGCGATCTGGTCCCTGGTCTGGGTTGCCGTCTCCTTCGCCTTCGTCGGCTGGCTCTGGTGGCACCTGGGCGGCACTTCGACCGACCCCGCCACTCGTGCGCTGGCAGACGGCAAGGCGCTCGAGTTCATCACCGGCTACCTGGTCGAGAAGGCGCTCGCGGTCGACAACATCTTCGTGTTCCTGA
>DAIMFM010000018.1:0-333 GCA_036724585.1 Burkholderiaceae bacterium
CCGGCGCTTCCAGGAACGGGAGTGGCTGCCGCCGCGCTGAGCGGCGCCCGTACCAAAGAGGCGACGGGCGCCGGCGCGGCGCCCGCCGACCGTCGTCAGCCCTCGGTGCCCGTGGCGGCCGCTGCCTGCGCGGCGACCGGCCGCAGGCCGAGGCGGCGGGCCGCGCCGACCACCGCCTGGATCGATGCCGTCACGGTGTTGGGGTCGCGCGCCGCACCGAAGCGCGTGCCGGCCACGCCGGGCGCCGCCGCCTCGACGATCGCCATCGCATGCGCATCCGAGCCGCTGCCGATGCTGTGCTCGACATAGTCGTCGCTGCGCAGGCCCGCGCCG
>DAIMFM010000018.1:442-2214 GCA_036724585.1 Burkholderiaceae bacterium
CCTGGGCGCCGTCGGGCGCATCGAACAGGCGATGCCGCACGTGGCGCAGGCCGCCGTCGCCGGGCTCGAGATAGGTCTCCTGGAACATCGTCCAGAGCTGCTTGCTGCTCACCTCGGCCTCGCTGGCGTCGGTGTAGGCCTGGACGACGGCGCTGAACTCGACCTGCATGCGCCGGGGCATGACGACACCGTGGTCGCGTTCGAGCAGGAAGGCGATGCCGCCCTTGCCCGACTGGCTGTTGACCCTGACGATGCTGTCGTAGGTCCGCCCGATGTCCTGGGGATCGATGGGCAGGTAGGGAACCTGCCAGATGCCGTCGTCCGACTGGGCGGCGAAGCCCTTCTTGATCGCGTCCTGGTGCGAGCCCGAGAAGGCGGTGAAGACGAGGTCGCCGACGTACGGATGGCGGGGATGGATGGGCATCGCGGTGCAGGCCTCCGCCACGCGGGCGACCGCGGCGATGTCCGAGAAATCCAGCCCCGGATGGACACCCTGGGTGTAGAGGTTGAGCGCGAGGGTGACGATGTCGACGTTGCCGCTGCGCTCGCCATTGCCGAACAGGCAGCCTTCGACCCGCTGGGCGCCGGCCATCACCGCAAGCTCGGCGCTGGCGACGCCGGTGCCGCGGTCGTTGTGCGGATGGACCGAGAGCACCACATGCTCGCGCCGGTCGAGGTGGCGGTGCATCCACTCGATCTGGTCGGCGAACACGTTCGGCGTCGAGACTTCGACGGTGGTCGGCAGGTTGATGATCACCGGCCGGCCCGGCCCGGCGTCCCAGGTCTCGATCGCGGTGTGCGACGCCTCGAGCGCGACCTCGAGCTCGGTCATGCAGAACACCTCGGGCGAGTACTGCAGCACCCATTCGGTTTCCGGATGGCGTTCGGTGAGCTTGCGGATCAGCTCGACGTGCTCGCGCACCAGCGCCATGACCTCCGGTACGGTCATGTCGAAGACGATCTCGCGCCAGACCGGCGCGGTCGCGTTGTACAGGTGGACGATGGCGCGGCGCGCGCCGGCGACCGACAGGACGGTCTGCTCGATCAGCTCGGGCCGCGCCTGGGTGATCACCATGGGGCTGACGTCATCGGGGACGTGGCCGTTGTCGACGAGGCCCCGGATGAAGTCGAAGTCGGTCTGCGAAGCCGACGGGAAGCCGACCTCGATCTCCTTGAAGCCGATGCGCACGAGCTCGTCGAACAGGCGCTGCTTGCGGGCCGAGTTCATCGGCTCGAAGAGCGCCTGGTTGCCGTCGCGCAGGTCGGTCGACAGCCAGGTCGGGGCCGCGGTGATGGTGCGCGACGGCCACTGGCGGTCGGGGAGGTCGATCGTCGGGAACGGTCGATAGCGGGTAGCGGGATTTGCAAGCATTTTGGCCAACTCGATTCGGTACGTGGTCGGGCGTGGGGATACGCCGGATGGGGTCTTGCGCACGTACTTCCCTGCAGCGCTCCTGGCGGGAGGCTGTGGCTCAGGCCGGGGTCAGGGGAAGTTCAATGAATCGCGATGGCGATGCACCGGCGCGCGTACCGACCCCGGCCGAGCGCTAGGCCCGGACGTAGAAGCAGGGGTAGTCGGCGGATGTGCATGGGCCCGACGATACGTGGCGAGCCGGGGGCTGTCAACCGGGCCGTGCGATGCGGCCTATCATGGGGACCTGGCGTTGCGCACGTTCCAACAGGAGACTACATGAGGCCGGACGAGAAACTGCGGGTACTGCTGGGAATCGAGCACCCGGTGCTCCTGGCCCCGATGGCCGGCATCAGCGGCG
>DAIMFM010000018.1:2224-2761 GCA_036724585.1 Burkholderiaceae bacterium
GATGCGGCATGGCTCGACGAACAGCTGGAACTCGCCGGCGATGCCCGCTGCGGCGTGGGCTTCATCACCTGGTCGCTCGAGCGCAAGCCCGAACTGCTCGACCGGGTGCTCGATCGCGGCATTCCGGTGGTGTTGCTCTCCTTCGGCGACATCGACCGCTTCGCGCCGAGGGTGCGCGATGCCGGCGCCGTGCTGGTCGCCCAGGTCCAGACGGTCGGGCAGGCCCGCATCGCGGTGGCCGGCGGCGCCCAGGCCATCGTGGCGCAAGGCGGCGAAGCCGGCGGCCACGGCGGGATGCGCGGCACGATGGCGCTGGTGCCCGCGGTGGTCGACGCCGTCGGCGACATCCCGGTCATAGCGGCCGGGGGCATCGCCGACGGGCGGGGCGCCGCGGCCGCCCGCATGCTGGGCGCCGGCGGCGTGATGTGCGGGACGGTCTTCTATGCGTCGACCGAGTCGCTGGCCGCGATCGGCGCCAAGCAGCGCCTGGTCGAGGCGAGCGGCGACCAGACCTGCAAGAGCCAGGTGTTCGACCTG
>DAIMFM010000018.1:2771-4645 GCA_036724585.1 Burkholderiaceae bacterium
CTTCGCACCTTGTCCAACCGCTTCAGCGATCGTTGGCGCGACGACGTCGAGGGCCTGCGAACGACCTTGCCGGAGCGCCAGCGCGACTACCTGAGCGCCCAGGAGGCGGGCGACTTCGATACCGCGGCGGTGATCGCCGGCGAGGCGGCCGACCTGGTGCGCAGCGTCGCCCCGGCGGGACTGATCGTGAAGTCGATCGTCGAGGGATGTGACCGCCTGCTGGCGGGACGCGGGCACTAAGTGGGACGGGCACTCATCTTGCGCGCGCGTCCGGCTCGCGTGCGTGCGTGCGCTTTGATGCTTGATGCGAGAATCGGCCTGGGAGGCGCACGATGCTCGATGGCCTGCGCAGGATAATCCTCAGTCCGCCAGTGAAGATCCTGGCGGCGGTCCTCGTGGCGTGGGTGCTCTTCGCATGGTTTGCGGTCGGCCCCATCGTCAAGTGGGCCGCACCCCGGTACGTCGCGGCGCACGGCGAACGCGTGCTGACGATCGACCGTGCCCATTTCAATCCGTTCCGGCTCTCGCTCGAGATCGAAGGCGCCCGGCTCACCGAGCCCGACGGCACCGCGCTGCTGGCCTTCCAGCGCTTCCTGGCCGATTTCGAGGTCTCCAGCCTGCTGCGCGGCGCCTGGACCTTCCGCGAGATCCTGCTCGATGCGCCTTCCACGCTGGTGGCCCTGCGTGCCGATGGTTCGCTCAACTGGGCCGACTTCATCGATGACTTCACCGGCGACCAGCCGGCGCCGGAGCCCGAGGACGATTCCGGCCCGCCGCGCCTGCTCATCGACCGGCTCGCGGTGACCCGCGGCATGGCGGACTTCTCGGACCGCAAGTTCGCCGACGACTTCAAGACGCGGATCTCGCCGATCGATTTCGAGGTGCGCGAACTCTCCACCCTGCCCGACGCGACGGGCAGGCACCAGCTGCAGCTGCGCACCGAGATCGGCGCCCGCCTGCAGTGGCAGGGCACACTGGGCCTCAACCCGCTGGCCGCCAGCGGCGAAGTCGCCCTCGCCGACCTCGTGTTCGAGAGGATCTGGCCGTACCTCGAGCCGCGGCTCGCGATGGCGCCGCCCAAGGGAACGGGCCAGCTGAGCTTCCGCTATCGCCTCGGCTACGAGGGCGGCAGCGTCGCGATGGTCCTCGAGGACATCGCCGCGACGGTCGACGACCTCGCCATCGCCGGCATGGGGGCTGCCGAACCCGGGATCCGCATCGACACGATCGCGCTCGGCGGCGGGCGCTTCGACCTGCAGGCGCGAAGCGCCGGCGTCGAGTCACTCGATGTCGGCGGCGGGCGCATCGCCGCCCGGCGCGGCGCCGACGGCGCGATCGACATTGCATCGTGGTTCTCGTCGCCCGACGACGAGGGCGCCGGGAACGGGGAGCGTGGCCGTGGCGACGGGCGCGCCGGGGACGAAGCGCGCGGCGCCGACGGGGAGCGCGCCGGCGAAGAGGAGCGCCCGGCGGACGATGGCAGGCCGGCCGCTGCGGGCGACGACGCGCCCACCGCTGCGTCGTCAAAGCCCGCCGCAGCCACACCTGCGCCCAGCAACAGCGTCTCCGGCACCATCACGCCGGGTACCACCGGGGCGGATGCCGGCGATGGCGCCTGGCGCTTCGACGTGGGCCGGGTCAGCCTCGACGATGTCGCCCTGCACTACGTCGACGAAAGCTTCGCGCGGCCGCTCACCGTCGATGCGGAAAGGCTTCGCGTCGGTTTCGGCGTGTCGGGCGCGGCGGGCGACGATGGCCCGCGGGCCACGGTCGAGGGACTCGGGGCGGAGCTTTCCGGCGTTGCGCTGGCAGTCGAAGGCATCGCGGACCCGGTGCTGGCCCTGGCGCAGGCGACGCTCGAAGGTGGCGGGTTC
>DAIMFM010000018.1:4655-20176 GCA_036724585.1 Burkholderiaceae bacterium
GCCGAACGCAGCATCTCGGCCGAGGCGATCCGGCTGGGCGGCGCCAGGCTCGCGGCGATGCGCGCGGCGGACGGCGCGATCGCCATGCTCGATGCCTTCGCCCCGGCATCGGGCGCGACGACCGGCGACGCGAAGGACGCATCGCAGCAGGACGAGGAGAAGGACGAGGGCGAGGCGGACGAGCCGTGGCGGTACAGGATCGGTGAGCTCGCGCTCGACGGCGGCGAGGTGGCGTTGCGCGACGCATCGGTCGAGCCCACGGCGGCGCTCCACCTGACGGATATCCATGTCGCGATACGCGAGATCAGCGACGATCCCGCCGGGAAATGGCCCGCCGAGGCCAGCTTCCAGGTCCGCGAAGGCGGCCGGTTCGAGGGGAGCGGCTCCATCGTCGCCAGCGAGCCTTCCGGGGAGTTCGAGCTGCGGCTCTCGGACCTCGGGCTCGGAATCGCCCAGCCGTACCTGAGCGAAGTCGCTCGCCTGCGCATCGCCGGCGGCAGTCTGGCGAGCGCGGGGCGACTGCGTTTCGGCGACGATGGCTTTCACTACGATGGCGAGGCGGCGCTCACCGGACTGGATCTCCACGAACTGGAAACCGGCGAGACGCTGCTCGGCTGGAAATCGCTCTCCACCCCGAAGCTGGTGGTGAACCAGGGCGGCCTCGAGATCGAAGAGATGCAGCTCGATGGCCTGCGCTTGAAGCTGATCATCCTCGAGGACCGCAGCGTGAACATCGCCAAGGTCGTCGGCCCTGCCGAGAAGGCGGAGCAGGAGCAGGTCGTGGAGGCAGCCGAAGAGAAGGGCGTCAAGCCGGAGGATTCCGACGATGCCGATCCGGTGTTCGGGATCGTCGTCGAGCGCCTTCGTCTCGACGACGGCGACGTCGAGTTCGCCGACCTGTCCCTGGCCCTGCCATTCGGCACCCGCATCCATGAACTGAAGGGCGACCTGCGCAGCCTGTCGAACGATCCGGACAGCGCCGCGACGATCGCGATCGAGGGCGAGGTCGACGAGTACGGGACCGCGAAGGCAGCCGGGGAGATCAACCTGTTCACGCCGGCTGAACATACCGATGCGACGGTGGAGTTTCGCAACGTGGAGATGACCAAGCTGACGCCGTACTCGGCGACCTTCGCGGGTCGGCGCATCGCATCCGGGAAGCTGTCGCTCGACCTCGAGTACCGGATAGAGGACCAGCAGCTGCGCGGCGAGAACAGGATCGTGATGGAGCAGCTCACCCTGGGCGAGAAGGTCGATTCCGAGTCGGCGCCGAACCTGCCGCTCGACCTCGCCGTCGCCATCCTCAAGGACAGCCAGGGTCGGATCGACATCGGCCTGCCGGTTTCCGGCTCCCTCGAGGATCCCGAGTTCAGCCTGGGTGACATCGTCGGCAAGGCGCTGCTCGGTCTCGTCACCCGCGTCGTGACGGCCCCGTTCCGGGCGCTGGGCGCGCTGCTGGGCGTTGGCGATGACGACAAGCTCTCGCAGATCGGCTTCGATGCAGGCAGCGTCGAGCTGCCCGGCAGCGAGCGCGAGAAGCTCGCCAAGCTCGCAGAGGGTCTCGGCAAGCGGCCCGGCCTGGCGCTCGAGATCAGACCCGGGTTCAACCGGGAAGCCGATGGCAGGGCGCTGCGCGGCCTGCAGCTGCGACGCGAGGTTGCCGCCCGGCTCGGCCGCGCCGTGAAACCCGGCGAGAACCCGGGGCCGCTCGCCATGAGCGACGGCGCGACGCGCGCGGCGCTCGAGGCGCTGTTCATCGAACGCTTCAACGCCCATGAACTGCGCCAGCTGCTCGAGGCCCCCGCTCGGCGGCCCGGCGCGGGCGAGCCTGCCGCAGGCGGGCCGGCTGGCGGCGAGCGCCCCGCAGGGGGGGATACGGCCGGCCCGGATGCCGGCCAGGCCGCCTCGTCCAGCCCGAGCGACGCCTACCGGCGGGTGTTCGAGGCCCTGCGCGACGCCGAGGAGCTCGACGAGGCCAGGTTCGTCGAGCTCGGCAAGCAGCGCGGCGAGGCGATCCGAGCCGAGCTCGAGGCGAATGGCCTGGCGGGCGAACGCATCTCGGTGGCCGAGCCGACCGAGAGGGAAGTGGAGGACAAGTCGGTGCTGATGGCGCTCGAGCTCGATGCGCGCGCAGCGGCCGGCGCGCCGGCCGGCTCCGATGCGGAAAAACCGGTGGAGAAGGCCGCGGACGAACCAACGGAAAAGCCGGCTGACGAGGCGTCCGACAAGCCTGCTGGGCCGACCGGGAAACCCGCGGAGCCGGCGCAGGACGAGCCCCGCGCGCGGCAACCCTCACCGTCCACGCAGGAGCGCGACGGGCAGCCGCCCGCCGAGCCGGCTGAAGAACCGGTCCGCCGGCCGACACCGACGCCGCCGCCGGCGAGCGACCCGACGGCCACCATGCTGCCGGGCTGACTCGGACGTTGCGGCGCGCGCATGCGATGCGGGCCGAGATGTCATGCCGGACGGCGCCGGCGCCGGACACAATGGGTGTTCCGATGGAGGCCCATCATGCAATACCGCTTCGAGACGAAGGAACAGTGCGCTCGCCTGCGCCTGCGGCCCGGCGCGATCATCCGCTGCGCCGGCGGCAGGCTTTGGATCACGTTCGAGGCGCGGGGCGCGCGCACGGCGAGCCCCGACCTGCAGCTGGTCGACGGCCAGTGCCTGCGGGTCGCGGTCGACGGGGACTACTTCATCACCAGCCTCGATGCCGGGGCGAGCAGCCGCTGCATCGTCGACCTCTCGCGCGAGCGGACGGGATGGCTTCAGTCCGCGTTGCGACGACTCTGCGCGCCGGCTTCGTTCCTGATCCAGGACGCCACTTCGGACACCTCGTGGCGCGGCTGTTCCTCGGCCTGGAGCAGCCAGTACCGGTTCGGGCTGCGTACCGCGAGCGGCGAGGGCAGCACCTGGAGCTGACCCTGCTCGACGAGCGGGCCGACGAGTTCGAGGCGGCCGATGGCGAGGCCCTGGCCGGCGAGGGCCGCCTGGACGACCTGGTCGTACTGGTTGAAACGCAGGACGCCGCGGCGCCGGGCAAGCTGCCAGGCTTCCTCGTCGAGCCAGGAGCGCCACTGCAACCAGGGCCGGGAATCGTCGAACTCGAGCAGCGGCAGCCGGCCGAGGGTGTCGCGCGCCCGCGCGAGGTCGGCACGCAGCGAGGGGTGGGCGATCGGCGCGATGGTTTCGCCGAACAGCGGAACCGCCCCGGGAGGCGCCATCGCATCCCTGCAGTAGCGGATCGCGAGGTCGATGCCGTCGCCGGGCAGGTCGACGAGCCGGTTGTCGGCCGACAGCCGCACATCGATGCCGGGATGCCGTGACTTGAGCCGGCCGAGCCGAGGAAGCAGCCACAGGCCGGTGACCCCGATGCTGGCCGACACCGTGACCGGCCGGGGATTGCCGGCGCTCCCGACATCGGCGACGACGTCCTGCAGCTGGCGCAGCGCCACGTCGGCGACGCGAAACAGGCGTTCGCCGGCCGGCGTGAAGCTCACGCCCCGATGCCGACGAAACAGCAGGGGCACGCCCAGGCGCTCCTCCAGTGAGCGCACCTGGCGGCTGACCGCGGACTGGCTCAGGCAGAGCTCGTCGGCGGCAAGCGTGATGCTCATGTGGCGCCCGACGGCGACGAAGCCCCGCAGCAGGTCCAGCGAGGGCAGCCGGGTCAGCGGGATGGAACGATGCATGGCGGTCGTGCGCGAGTTGCCGGTGTCCTATTGCGCCAGCGACGGCACGGGCGCGCAAGCGCGTTCGACGCGTCGCTGGCATGCGTGTCGTGCATGCCAGAGGGCCGAGATCGTCGCTACAGGGTGGGCTGCCAGGGTGTAACCTCGGCCTGGCCCAACGTCATCGACGCCAGCGAGGACCGACCATGAGCACAACCCTTCCAGGCCAGGCCGAGCGGGCCGCCGCCTTCGTCGCCCTGCACGAGGCGCCGCGCGGCTTCGTCATTCCCAACCCCTGGGATGCCGGCTCCGCCCGGCTGCTGCAGGCGCTCGGCTTTCGCGCGCTGGCCAGCACGAGCGCCGGCTTCGCCTTCTCGCATGCCCGGCCCGACTACGGCATCGAGCGCGAGGAGCTGATGGAGCACCTGGCCGAACTCGCCGCGGCCACCTCGCTGCCGGTCAACGCCGACCTGGAGAACGGGTTCGGCGACGACCCCGCCGAGTGCGCCCGGACCATCGAGCTGGCCGCCGCCGCCGGGGTCGTCGGCGGCTCGATCGAGGATTCGACGCGCCGCCGGGACGACCCGATCTATCCGCTCGAGCTTGCGGTGGAACGCGTCCGGGCGGCCGCCGAGGCGGCGCATTCCCGTCCGGTCCCCTTCCTGCTCACCGCCCGCTGCGAGAACTTCTTCATCGGCCGCCCCGACCTTCCCGACACCATCGGCCGCCTGCAGGCCTACCAGGAAGCCGGCGCCGACGTGCTCTATGCGCCGGCGCTCGTTCGTCGCGAGGACATCGCGACGGTCCTGCGCGAGATCGACCGCCCGCTCAATGTCCTGTTCGGCGTTCCCGGCATGAACCTCGAGATCGAGGACCTGCTCGCGATGGGGGTCAAGCGCATCAGCACGGGCGGCACCCTGGCGCGCGCGGCGATCGGCGGCATGCTGCGCGCCGCGACCGCCCTGCGCGACGAAGGCCATGCGGACTATGCCAAGGGCGCGACGCCCAGCGCCATCCTCAACAAGCTGTTCTCCGATCCCGACGCGGTCCTCTGAGGGGCGTGCCCGCGCCTGGAGGGCACGCCCGGGCCGCGCTCCTCAGGAACAGAAGCTGAGCAGGACGAGCATCGCGGCCTCGAGCCGAGGATCGAGCCAGGCGAGGCCGACGAGCGCGGCGGTGGCGGCGAGCGCTGCCAGGGGCAGCAGGTGATGTCGCGAGAGCCTCATGCGCCGGCCGCCAGCGGCGCGGGGCGATCGATCTCGCGATCGTCGATCGGCCAGTGCAGCGCGGCGGCCAACACCCCCACGGCGACCGCGATGAACCAGACGGGCTCATAGCTGCCGCTCGCCTCGTAGACGAGGGCGCCCAGCCATACGCCGAGGAAGGAGCCGACCTGGTGGCCGAGGAACACGAAGCCGAACAGGGTGGCGACGTATCGGACCCCGAACA
Organism: Burkholderiaceae bacterium; assembly: GCA_036724585.1. Lineage (GTDB taxonomy): Bacteria > Pseudomonadota > Gammaproteobacteria > Burkholderiales > Burkholderiaceae_E > JAMLIN01. The sequence continues at coordinate 9,776 of DAIMFM010000018.1, forward strand.
CCTGCGACACCAGACCGTTGGTGAGCGGGGCGGTACCCAGCCATGCCAGCCCCATGATCGCCGCGAAGAGGTACAGGCCGATGCTCGAGGCGGGCAGGCTGGTGAAGAGTGCGATCGCCAGCGCCCGTCCGAGGTAGATGCCGGCGAGCAGCTTCTTGCGTCGGTAGAGGCCGCCGAGCACGCCACAGGCGTAGGTGCCGAGCACGTTGGCGAGCGCGATGATCGCCAGGGCGATGACGCCGTCGGCGGGCGTGAGGCCGCGATCGAGCAGGTAGGCCGGCAGGTGGGTGGCGATGAACGCGAGCTGGAAGCCGCAGGCGACGAAGCCCAGATTGAGCAGCCAGAAGCCACGATGGCGAAACGCCTCGCCGATGGCAGCCGAAAGCCCGGCCGCGCCGCTGGCCGGCGCGGTAGCCGCCCGCGCGTCGGTCGACACCCGGTCGGCCAGGGGGCGGGCGAGCGGCAGCAGCATCGCCATGGCGACGGCCATGGCCACCAGCGCCCCCGCCCAGCCGAGCTGGTCGATGAGCCCTTGCGCGGCCGGCACCATCGCGAACTGCCCGAGGCCGCCGACCGCGCCCGCCAGCCCGAGCGCCCAGCCCCGGCGCTCGGCGACGACGAGGCGACTGAGCGCACCGTAGATGACGCCGAAGGTGCTGCCCGCCAGCCCGATGCCGATGCACACCCCGGCGCTCCAGAGGAAGGCGGCCGGCGTCGTCGCGTGCGCCATCAGCACGAGGCCGAGCGCATTGCAGAGCAGCCCGGCGACGATGACCTTCGCGGAGCCGAAGCGGGCGGCGAGCATGCCGGCGAAGGGCTGGGCGAGTCCCCAGACCAGGTTCTGCAGCGCGATCGCGAAGCCGAAGGTCTCGCGCGACCAGCCGTGCTCGAGGCTGACCGGCAGCAGGAACAGGCCCTGCACGTGGCGCATGCCGAGGGCGAGGCCCATCACGATGCCGCCCGCGAGCACCAGGGCCCAGGCATTGCGACTGGCGCTGCGCGTCGCGGCGGTCGCGCCCGCATCCTCGGCTTCCGTCGCCGTGGTCGTCACGCGAGGTGCCCGGCTGGTGCGCATGCCGTTCCCAGCGGTCAGCGCGCGGACCCGACCGCGTGATCGAGCGCATCCTCGAGCCGGTCGTTGCCCCAGAACATCTCGTCGCCCACGAAGAAGGTGGGCGCACCGAACAGGCCGCGCCGGCGGGCCCGCTCGACCTGTTCGCGCAGGGCAAGCTTGTTGGCCTCCGAGAGCGCCTGCGCGACGATCGGGGCGGCGGGCAGGCCGAGCCGGCCGAGGGCACCGCTGACCGCATCGACCGAGTCGATGTCGAGGTCGCGCGCAAAGTTCATCCGCATCACCTCGCGACAGAAGTCGCCGACCCAGGGCTCGGTCGCGCCGGCGAGCGCGACGCGCAGCGGTGTCAGCGAAGGCCGCGGGAAGACGCTGGGGCGCGACAGCTCGAGGCCATGCTTGCGGCATTGCCGCTCGATGTCACGCCAGGCGTACTCGCCCTTGATCCGCTGGTCGACGAAGGGCGAGGACTGCCAGCCGATGGCGCGGAAGATCGGCCCGAGCAGCACCGGTTTCCAGTCCACCGACACGCCCCGGGCGGCCGCGGCTTCCTCGATCCGCATCACGGCGAGATAGCTGTAGTGGCTCGCGAAATCGAACCAGATCTCGATCGAGGCTTGCTTGCGCGGTCCTGCGGCCATGGTCGCTCCTTTCCTGTTGCCAGGGTTTCGTCGCTGCCTATTCGTACACCACCAGCACCCGTGCCTCGATGCTCTCGCGCAGGGGCGTGCCGGGCGCAACGGGGCGGTCGAAGGCGGTATGCGGGGTGAAGCGGGCGACGCCGTCCGCGCGCGAGTCGTACTGCTTGAAGACCAGCGCCTCCTGCGGCTGCAGCGCCGATGCGAAGGCCCAGCGATGCGCGCTCGAGTGGCGCAGCAGGTAGATCTCCCCGTTGCGGTTGGCGTAGCGCACCTCGCCTTCGACCAGGTCGGCCGGTGCGACGCTGCCGGCATCGCACAGCGCCAGCGGCGTGTCGAGCACGGGATGGCGTATCGGCCGCCAGATGTTGACGATCGCGTGTCGTCGCACCGCGAGCAGCGCCTCGGGGTCGGTGACGACGAGCGCGAGCCGGCGCTCGCCGGAGGCCACGGTGTAGTCGTTGTGGATGCGACCGTTCGCGGCGACCGGTCCGCGTCCGTTGCTGCGGCCGAAGCCGAGCGCGGGGCGACCCGCTTCGCGGCGCCGGACGAGATGGTCGAACACATGGCAGCGCGTCGCGCCGGTCGCGGCCAGCGCGAGTTCCGCCAGTTCGGGGTAGTAGGTGGCGCGCACCTCCTCGTCGTCGAGGAAGTCGCGCACGGACGAAGGCGCGTGCCAGAGCTCGAAGCCCTCGCGGTCGATGTGCGGCAGGCTGGTGCGCAGGCGGATGTCCTCGATCAGCACCGGATGCGTATCGTAGCTCGCGTTCTCCCACGGCGTGCCCGGTGGCGGCTCGCAGGCGTAGCTCACGGGCCGCGGCGACGCCGGGCCCAGGTAGCTCAGCCAGCCGAGCGCCGAGGCGCTGCCGCTGTACAGCGGGGATCGCACGCCGGGCGCGCGATGACGGGGACCGAAGCTCAGGCTCATGCGACTCTCCGGGTGGCCGGGGACCGGCCGTCGAGGAGTGTTCATTGGAGCGCCCGGCCCGGCGCCGCTCAAACGATATCCGCGCACGATTGCGATGCGCGCCGGGAATGCCAGCGGCGCGCTCAGCCTGCCGCGGCCGGCTGTTTCGCCGCGGTGGGTACCGGGCCGGACAGCAGCATCATGCCGGCCCCGGCGAGCGCCAGCGCGCCCGCGGCGACGAAGGCGCCATCGTAGTCCTGGCGCGCCGACTGCAACACGCCCATGATGCTCGGCCCGAACAGGACGCCGAAGGTGCTGACCACCCGCGACAGGCCGTAGAGCCGCGCATAGGCCGCGGTGCCGAAGGCCTCGGCGAGGAGCAGCGACTGCAGCGTCACGAAGTTTCCGATCGTGGCGCCGAACAGCACGATCCCGAGGAGGAGGGCGGCGTCGCCTTCGGCCAGGCCGATCGTGCCGAGCGCGACGGCCTGCGTCGCGAGCAGCGACACCACGAAGGCGTGGTTCGACATGCGCGCGAGCAGCCAGATCGCGACGAAGCGCGCCGCGACGCTGGCGCCGGCCATCACGGCGATCGCGGCGCCGGCGCGCGCCGCATCCGGTTCGCGCAGCATCATCAGGTTGAACAGGTGGGTCTGGCCGCCGACGGTCGCGGCCATGCCGAGCAGGAAGGCGACGCACGCCGCCCAGTAGTAGCGGCTGCGCAGCGCGGCCGAGAACACCGTGTCGCCCGCGGCGGGCGACACGGGGATGGGCGCGGCGACCTCGCCGCCCACGGGACTCATGCCCAGCTCCGCGGGCCAGGAGCGCAGGACGAGCCATGCCAGGGGCAGGATGCCGAGCGCCATGGCGAGCGCGAGCCAGCGGCTGGCGTCGTCGAAGCCGAGCGCCGCGATCAGCATCGCCGCTGGCGGCGCCAGCACGATCGCGCCGACGGAGTTGCCGGTCGAGGCGATCGTCATCGCCGTGGTACGCCGGGCGACGAACCAGCGCGCCACCAGGGTCGTGCCCGGCAGCAGGGCGGCACCGGCGAAGCCGATGCCGAGCACGATATGGAAGGCGAACAGGCGCGGGAGCGTGTCGACCCAGGGCATGGCGAGCAGGGCCGCGATCATCAATGCGGCGCCCCCGCTCATCACCAGCCGGACATCGTGGCGGTCGACGAGCCGGCCCACCGCGAAGGAGACGAGGCCGCCCGACGCCATGAAGGTGCTCGATGCGAACGAGGCCTCCTCGATGCCGAAGCGGCCGCTGGCGACGAAGGCGTGGAGATAGACCGACAGGCAGTAGATCGTCAGGCCCGAGGAGACGACGAAGACGATGAAGCCCGCGGCGACGATGGCCCAGGGACGCGAAAGGCGGGCTGGCATGGCGGGCAGCATGCCACACGCGCGCCGCCTGCACCGGGGAGGCGGGCTGCAGGTTCCCGGGACGCCCCATGGCGTGCATCGGGCGCGAGTCCCTGCCCGCGGCTATCATGGCCCGTGCACGCCAGGCCCGGATGCACAACAGGAGACACGTCGATGCCATCGCCCATTCGCTACCAGAACCCCCCCACGCTCGCGACGCCGAGCGGCTTCTCGCATGTCACCGATGGCCCCGCCGACCGGATCGTGTTCGTCTCGGGCCAGGTCGCCTACGATGCGCAGGGCCGCGTCGTCGGGGCCGGCGACATGGCGGCGCAGACGCGACAGGTCCTGCGCAACCTGGGCCAGGCGCTCGAGGCGGCCGATTCCGATTTCGCGCATGTCCTGAAGTTCACCTTCTTCGTGCGCGACATGAGCGCGGAGGCCATCGCCCAGATCCGCGAAGTCCGCAAGGAGTTCCTCGACGAGAGCCGCCTGCCGGCGAGCACCATGGTGGGCGTCGCCGCGCTGGCGAAGGACGAGCTCCTGCTCGAGGTCGAGGCCTACGCGGTACGCCGCGGCGCCGGCGCCTGAACGGCGCCCGGGAGGCGCGGACCCGGGGACCTCGGGGCGCCGGCCCGCGGACAACGCACACGGACCTGCCCCACAATTGGCGATGACCGAAGGCAATCCGACCGCCATCGCCACCGACCGGGCGTCCGTGCCCGTGCTCGCCATCGTCGCGCTCTCGCTTGCGGCGCTCGCCAGCGGCGCATCGCTGCGCGTGACCGATGCGATGCTGCCGCGCCTGGCCAGCGAATTCTCGATCAGCCTGGGCGCGGCCTCGCAGGTGGTGACCGTCTTCGCGATCGCCTACGGCTTCGCGCAGCTGCTCTTCGGCCCGCTCGGCGATCGCTTCGGCAAGTACCGGGTCATCGCCGCTGCCTGCGCCGCATCGGCGGTGACCTCGACCCTCTGTGGACTGGCGCCGGGTCACTCGAGCCTGCTTGCGGCGCGCCTGCTCGCCGGGGTCACGGCGGCGGCGGTGATTCCGCTCGCCATGGCCTGGATCGGTGACGTCGTGCCCTACGAGCAACGCCAGCCGGTCCTTGCGCGTTTCCTGATCGGGCAGATCAGCGGGTTCGCGCTCGGGACCTGGGCCGGCGGCTTCGCCGCCGACCATCTCGACTGGCGCACGCCCTTCTTCGTGCTGGGCGGCTTCTTCCTGCTGATGGCGCTCATGCTCGCCCGCATGCAGCGGCGGCTACCGGCGGCCGCACTGCAACGGGCGCCGCGTGACGGGAAGCGATCGTCCACATGGGGCGAGTTCCGGGCGGTGCTGGCTTCGCGCTGGGGGCGCGTCGTGCTGCTCGCGGTCTTCCTCGAGGGCGGCAGCCTGTATGGCGCCTTGCCCTTCGTCGCGACCCACCTGCACGAGCGCTTCGGACTGTCCCTGTCGAGCTCCGGGGCCATGGTGATGGTATTCGCGGCCGGGGGCCTGGTCTTCGCCCTCGGGGCGAAGCGGCTCGTGCAACACATGCGCGAAGCCGCGCTCGTGCGCGGCGGCGCGGTGCTGATGGCGGGCACGCTGATGCTGGTCGCGTTCGCGCCGGCCTGGTGGTGGGCCCTGCCGGCATGCATGCTGATGGGATTCGGCTACTATATGATGCACAACACCCTGCAGGTCCAGGCGACCCAGATGGCCCCCGAGCGTCGCGGCGCCGCGGTCGCCGCCTTCGCCGGCGCCTTCTTCCTGGGGCAATCGGTCGGCGTGGCCCTGGCAGGCCTGCTGGTGGAAGGCATGGGCACCGCCTGGGTCCTCGCCGCAGGCGGCGTCGCCGTGGGGTTCGCCGCCTGGAACTTCAACCGGCAGCGCCGCGGCCTGCTGGCGGCCGGGCCGGCGGCGACGCAGGCGCCTGGCGCGGGCTAGGGGCCGGTACCACCTCACGCGGGACGACCTTGCGCTGCGGCGCCAGCTCGCGCTGCGGCATCACCTCCTGCCGCGGCACCAGTTCGCGCCGCTCGCGGAGGATGCCGCCTTCCTCGACGCTGCCTTCGATCACGGTGCCCTCGCCGCGAATGCGCGCGATGCAGTCCTGTCGCGCCTGCTCGGGCAGTGGGTCGCAACGGCGCAGGGCGTTGCGCCGGTAGTCCGCTTCGTCGACCTCGAGCTGTCCGCGTCGCGCGGCCTGCCGCGCCGCCGCGGCCTCGCGCAGGCAGTCCTCGCGCTCCTGGTGCGAGAGGCCGCTGATGCACAGGGCGCGATCGGCCTGGTAGCGCTCCGCGCTGCCAGGCGGGTGGGTGTCTTGCGCCTGCGCCGCCGCGACACCCGGCGCGAGCAGCACGAATGCGGCACCGGCAACGATGGCCCCATGCAGGCGGCGACGAAGCCGCGCCGGCCCGTCGTCGGGTCGTTGGAACATCTCTTGTCCTCCTGCCTATTGCGCCAGCTTCTCGACGGCCTCGAGGGTATGGGTGATATGGCCTTCGGGGCTCATGCTGTCGTGCGTGAAGACGATCTTCCCCGAGGTGTCGATCACGTACGACACCCGGGATGCGGTGTTGCGAAAGAAGGAGCTCTGCGCGTCATACGCCTTGATGACCTTCGATTCCTCGTCGGCCGCGACCGCGAACTCGTTGCGGCAGGCCTCGACCGAGAAGCGCTTGAGGGTCTCGATGTCGTCGCTCGAGACGCCGATCACGGTGGCGCCGAGCTCCCGGAAGCGGGGCGTGGCATCGGCGAAGGCCTTCGCCTCGACGGTGCAACCCGAGGTGAAGGCCTTGGGATAGAAGTACAGCACCACCGGGCCTTTCGCGAGGGCGTCGGCCAGGCTGAAGGTGAAGGGTTCGCCGCCGAGGGCCGCTTGGGCGGTGAAGTCGGGCGCCTCGTCGCCCGCCTCGAGGACGGCATGGGCGGTCGCCGGGCCGAGGGTGAACACGAGGGCGAACGGCGCAAGGACATGGGAAAGCTTCATGGGTCGCCTCCGCTGGTGGAGCAGGCTATTCTGCGCCAGCCCGCGGCCGGCTGCCCGAAAGAGCCCTCGGCCGGCCTCGGTGTCCTTTCCGGTTCAGCGCCCCTGTGCGCGTGGCGGCAGTCCCGACAGGTAGAGATGCAGCGCGCGCACGTCGGTGTCGTTGAGGCGGCCGAGCGACTCGAACGGCATCACCGGGATCGGCGTCCCATCGGCGCGTCGGCCACTGCGGAACATGGCGATGAGGCTGTCCGCATCGGGATAGCGGACCAGCGCGCTGCCCTCGCCCGGCGTCAGGTTCGAGGCGGGGGGCCAGTCGGGCGGCCCGCCCGGGATCCTGCCGCCGCTGAGGTGCTCGCCATGGCAGCCGATGCACATGGCCGCGACGTACTTGCCGTGCTCGGGATTGATCCCCTCGGGCACCGGCATCGACGGCGGCAGGCGGTGGTCGATCTTGGCGGCGGCATCCTTGATCATGCCGAAGCCGTAGAGCACGCGGACCGGCAGCGGCAGCTCGAGCACCGCGGCCCGGGCAGCGGCCGGGGGCAGGGAGCGCACGTAGGCGACCACGCTGGCGAGGTCGTCGTCGGTGAAGCGGTTGAAGTCCTCGCTGGGCATGATCATGAGCGGGCGCCCGCGCGGATCCACGCCATGGCGAATGCTGCGTACCCAGTCGGCGGGCTGGTAGCCGGCCACCACGCTGCCGGGCGCATTCGTGATGGCCGGGCCCGCCAGGCGCAGGCCGTTGGCCTCGTCGACGAACACCCGCCCGCCGCCATCCTCGCCGTGGCATTCGGCGCAGCCGCGCGAGGCATAGAGGTAGGCACCGCGTTCGATCGCCGCGGCATCGTCGCGCAGGGCAACGGGGCGCACCTGCACGTCGACCCGGCGCGCCATCGTCCGGTCGGCGAGGAAAAGCCCCGCGCCCACCCCGAGCGCCGCGAGTACGACCAGCGAGCCGATGCCGCCGCCGACGAGCCGGAGCCATCGGCCCTTGCGGTCCTTCTTCCGCCTGCTTGCTCGCGCGTCCCGTCGCGGACTGCCGCCCGAGTCCGCGCTGCGACTGGTGCCCGGCTCCATGCTCGTTCTCCCGCTTGCCTTGGACTTCTACGGTCAGGTCCTGGGGGTGGGCCGGCTCGTCGCCGGCGCGCGTGGGGTTCCCCCCGGCCGCCATCGGCGGCCGCCACGCGGCGAGATATTCTCCACCCGCCGCGGCGGCAACGCCAGCGTCTTGCCGGCGGGAAACCGGCCGTGGCTAGGCGGCCCGCGCGTTGTCGTTCCGGGCCAACACGACTGCCTCGTCGTCCGCCGGAACGCGCACGAGCCGGTGGGGCGAATCGACGGTGGCCGCCGGCGCGATGAGCTCCTCGGTCGACTTGCGGGCCTTGCCGCCCGGGCAGAGCAGCTGCATGTAGTCGGCATCCACGTTCAGGCGCTCGACGAGGAAGTCGACGAAGGCGCGCACCTTCGGCGAAGTCACCTGGCCGCGGGGGAAGACCGCGCTCAAGGGGATCTCCGGGCCGGACCACTCGGCGAGCACCCGACGCACGTAGCCGCGCTCGGCATAGGCCTTGACCATGATGTCGCTCGCGAGCATCAGGCCCTCGCCGGAGAGCAGCGCGCCGCGCACCCCGCCCGGGTCGTTGGCCACGATGATCGGATCGATCCGGTACTCGGTCATCGTGGCGCCGTCGCCCAGGGGCCAGTAGTACAGGTCGTTGCGGGACATCTTCTGCATGCCCAGGGTGCGATGCTCGATCAGTTCCTCCGGATGCCGCGGTTCGCCATGGCGCTCGATGTAGGACGGACTCGCATAGACGCCGGTGCGCAGCCGCGCGAGCTGGCGGGCGACCAGGCCCGAATCGGGCAGGTCGCCGACGCGCAGGGCGACATCGAGTTCCCGGTCGATCAGGTCGAGCGCTTCGTTGTTGAGCAGCATCTCCACCCTCAGCTCGGGATGGCGCGCGCGGAACTCGCCCAGCAGGGGAGCGATTCGCTCGATGCCCAGGGAATAGGGGGCGGTGACGCGCAGCCAGCCGCGCGGTCCTCCCTGCAGTTCGGCGACGGCGCTCTCGGCCTCCTCGAGCTGGCGGGCGATCCGACGGCAGTTCTCGTAGTAGACGCTGCCGGCCTCGGTCAGGCCGAGCTTGCGCGTCGTCCGGTGCAGCAGCTGCGCGCCCAGGCGCATCTCGAGATCCTGCACCCGGCGGCTGACCGTGGTCTTGGGCAGGCGCAGCGCCCGGGCGGCGGCGATGAAGCTGCCGGCCTCGACTACCTTGAGGAAGACCAGCGTGTCGTTGAGGTCGCGACTCATGGGGGCTCCGGTCGGAGGGATTGGCCCGTCGGCGGGATGATCTTTCCCGCGATCGGCGGCTAATCAATTGCGTCGGGGGCGCCTATGCTGCACTGCATCGCCACTCACCCGATGCCAGCCGAGTCGTCCATGGAAGTCGTTGATTCTCCGCGCCTTGTCCCGCTTCGCGGGCGGGTGTCCCTCCTGCTCTTGGGGTCGTCCGTCGATCATCCCGCCCGACGGGAAACAGAATCCCGCCCCCGGGACAATCGCGGCGCCACGGCGGGCGCCCGGGGACCGGACGCCTGCGCCTCGCCGGGCCGATGTCGGCAGCGAGGGCGTGCTGTAAGTGCTTCGGCCCGAACGCGACGCAGGTGATCGCTGGCGCACCGGCGCCGCCTCCGATTCATGCAACCGGCGCAGGATCCCCCAGAGGATCGCGCCGACTCTCCGACTCCCTCTCTCCAGGAACATCCCGATGAAATCCAGAGACCGTTCCATGACGGCGCTGCCCCGATCAGTGCCGATTCGCGACCTGGTCGTGGCAGGCCTTGCCGGCCTGGCGATCGTCGTCGCGCTCGCCGGCTGCAGCAGCGAGGCCGCACCCGTCGCTGCGATGCCGCCGCCCCCCGAGGTCAGCGTCGCGACCGTGCTGAGCAAGTCGGTCCGGCACTGGGACGAGTTCACCGGCCATGTGACGGCGGTGGAGTCGGTCGAGGTCCGTCCGCGCGTGAGCGGCTACGTCGAGCGGGTCGCCTACGAGGAAGGCCAGGAGATCGCGAAGGGCGACCTGCTGTTCGTGATCGATCCGCGGCCGTACCGGGCCTCGCTCGCACGGGCAAGGGCGCGCCTCGCGCAGGCGCAGAGCGAAGCGAAGCTGGCGGCGAGCCAGGACCAGCGGGCCCGGGCGCTCGTCGAGGCGCGCGCGATCTCGCGCGAGGAGTTCGAGGCGCGCAAGGCGGCCGTGGCGCAACAGGAGCTTCGCAGCCAGGGTGGCCCATGGAGAGGGCCGGGCAATGTGATGATCGAGGACGGCCCGCCGCAGCTTCCCGCGACGCCGCCCCCGCTGCCCAAGGCCGCCCGCGAGATGCACGATCAGGATGCTGCGTTCACGCCGCAGCCGCCGTCCGAGATTCGTCGCGGAATGCAGACGCAACG